>NZ_JBFAPG010000124.1:0-13597 GCF_040675595.1 Micromonospora sp. NPDC049580 | reverse complement strand
CCGGGCAGCACCTGCCCGGGGACCCGACGCGTGTGGGCCGTTAGGGTCGGCGGCGTGACTGTGCTCCGTTCCCTGGTGTTGTTCGTGCTGGCCGCCCTGGCCGAGATCGGTGGCGCGTGGCTGGTCTGGCAGGGTTGGCGGGAGCAGCGCGGCCTGTGGTGGATCGCCGCCGGCGTGGTCGCGTTGGGCTGTTACGGCTTCGTGGCCACGTTCCAGCCGGACGCCAACTTCGGCCGCATCCTGGCCGCGTACGGCGGGGTGTTCGTGGCGGGTTCGTTGGGCTGGGCGATGGTGGTGGACGGTTTCCGCCCGGACCGTTGGGACCTGACCGGCGCGGCCCTGTGCCTGCTCGGCGTCGCGGTCATCATGTACGCCCCGCGTGGGGGTTCCGCCTGACCCGCGCGCGGGTGACCTCGCGGGCGGTTTGTCCCTGGAAGGCGACATACCTCAGAGTCATATTCATACCTCTGAGGTATGTCGCTTACCGGAGCGGCACCGCCCAAGCGGGCCTGAGACGTGCCCCCACGAGCCCTCGTGGGCACGCGGGGGACAGTGAGGTGCTTTCGCTTCTGCGATGATCTGCGGCGTGATCCGAGCTGGGCTTCGCCCGTTTCTTGGCGTCGTGGTCGTGGCGGCCGTCCTCGGCAGTGCCGGGTGTGAAGCGTCCCGGGTGCCGCCCGCGGACCAGCCGGTCTTCGTCGGCTCGTCCGCCTCGTCGAGCCCATCCACGCCGTCCGTCGCCTCGTCGGCCGGTGTCCCGTCTGCGCCGGCGGTTGCCTCGGTGCCGGGCGCGACGCCGACCGGGACCAGGGCGCCGGTGGTGGACCACGGGCCGCGGACCGGTAACAAGGTCGCGTTGACCTTCGACGCGGACATGACCGACGCGATGTTGGGCAACCTGCGTGCCGGTCGGGTGAAGTCGTACGCCAACCTGCGCATCCTCGACCTGCTGGAACGGGAGCGGGTCCCGGCCACGTTCTTCCTGACCGGCAAGTGGGTGCAGCGGTATCCGGAGGTCACCCGGCGCATCGCTGGCAATCCGCGTTTCGAGCTGGCGAACCACACGTACGGGCACGCGGCGTTCACCGGTCACTGCTACGACCTGCCCACGAAGCCGGTGAACGAGTTGCGCGGCGACGTGGCGAAGACGTTCGAGGTGATCGAACCGTACGGGGGTCGGCAGACCCGGTACTTCCGTTTTCCAGGGCTCTGTCACGACGCGGCGGCGCTGGACGCGCTGGCCCCGCTCGGCGTGACGGTCGTCGACGGGGACGTGGTCAGCGGCGATCCGTTCGCGACCGCGTGGAAGCCGTTGGTGCGGGCGGTGGTGGACCACGCCCGCCCCGGGTCGGTGGTGATCATGCATGTGACCGAGGCGAACGCGGCAATGACCGATGAGGCGTTGCCGCACATCCTGGCCGGGCTGGCCGAGCGGGGGCTGGTGCCGGCCCCGCTGTCCGAGGTGCTGGCCGCCGGGTGAGTCGGCGGCCAGCACCTGCGGTGCGTCAGTCGTCGCGGTGGTCGTTCCACCACTGCTGGCCGCCCTCGGGCAGGGTGTCGATCGGGTCGTAGTAGGCGTAGCGCTTGTTGAGCGCCTCCAGATCGGCGGACTCGATCGAGGTGCGGTAGTTCTTGGTCCAGTAGGAGATGCCGCGCTCACGGTCGTAGTCGGTGAGCATGTGCACCCAGCGCTTGCCGACGAAGGGCACGTCGCAGACGATCCGTGGGGTGGCGTAGCCGGGCAGGTAGCCCATGATGTCGTGCTGGAGCTGCTGGGCGTGCCAGACCGGGACGCGCCAGTGTTCGGCGTTGGGGATCATGTCGCACATGTAGAAGTAGTACGGCAGGATCCCGGCTTCGCCCTGCAGCGCGAAGCAGAGGTCGAGCAGTTCCGGGGTGGTGGCGTTGACGCCGCGCATGAGGACGCCCTGGTTGCGGACGTCGCGGACGCCGACGTCGAGGGCGGTCTGGGCGGCCTTGGCGACCAGTGGGGTGAGCGACTGGGCGTGGTTGACGTGGGTGTGGATGGCGAGGTTGACACCGCGGCGGGCTGCGGTGCGGGCGACGCGCTCCAGGCCCTCGACGACGTCGGGCTGCAGCCAGTGCTGGGGCAGGCCCATGAGGGCTTTGGTGGCGAGGCGGATGTCGCGGACCGTCTCCAGTTCCAGCAGGCGCATGAGGTACGACTCGAGGTTGCGCCACGGGACGTTGGCCACGTCGCCGCCGGAGACGACTACGTCGCGGACGCCGGGGTGGGCCTTGAGGTAGGCGATGTGGGCGTCGTAGCGGTCGACGGGCTTGAGGGTGAGTTTGAGCTTGTCGACGGCGGGGGTGGAGTTGCCGACCAGGTCCATGCGGGTGCAGTGGCCGCAGTACTGGGGGCAGGTGGAGAGCAGCTCGGCGAGGACCTTGGTGGGGTAGCGGTGGGTGAGACCTTCGGCGACCCACATGTCGTGCTCGTGCAGGCTGTCGCGGCTGGCGTAGGGGTGTGAGGGCCAGTCGGTGCGTCGGTCGGAGGCGACCGGGATCATGTAGCGGCGGATGGGGTCGGCGAGCAGCGCCTCGGTGGTCAGCGGCGCGAACGGCACCATCGTGTTGATCATTTGTGGCGGCACCAGCATGGACATGGTGGCCAGGGCCTTCTGGTCGGCCTCGAGGTCGGCGTAGAAGCTGTCGTCGACGAGGTCGCCGAAGACGGCGCGGAGCTGCTTGATGTTCTTGACGCAGTTGACGCGTTGCCACTGGGCGGATTCCCACTGGTCGCGGGTGACGGTGCGCCAGCCGGGGAAGCGGGTCCAGTCGGGTTCGACCAGGGGGCGGCGGTGGTATTCGTACGGCTGCCCGGCGGTCGGTACGGCGACCGGGGCGTGACGGGGTTGCGGGATGGTCTGGGTCACGGCCCCTCCTCGGTGGATCATCGAAGCTCGAAGGCTACTGGAAAATATTCGGTACAGAAACTAGTCTGCCGTAAGTTTTCCCGCTACGCGAGCCTTGACCGGGGCTTCGAGCGGCCGGACAGGGGAGGTCGGCGTGACGTCACCGGTGGGACTGCACCGCGTCGTGGAACCGGCGGGGGTGCTGCCGCAGGCGGCCTGGCGGCTGGACGCGTCCGCGGCGATCGCGCCGAACGAGGTGCGGATCCGGGTGGAGCGGCTGAACCTGGACGCGGCGAGTTTCCGGCAGTTGTCGGAGAAGCACGGCGGCGACGGGGCTGCCGTGCGCGCCGAGGTGCTGGAGATCATTTCCACGCGGGGGAAGATGCAGAACCCGGTGACCGGCTCCGGCGGGATGCTGATCGGCACTGTCGAGGAGGCCGGTCGGCGGTCCCCGCTGGGACTCAAGGCCGGTGAGCGGGTCGCCACGCTGGTGTCGTTGACGTTGACGCCCCTGGTGATCACCGACGGGTTGGCGCGCTGGGACGGCCGCAGCGAGCAGGTGCCGTGTGACGGGTGGGCGATCCTGTTCGCGCGGTCCATCGCGGCGGTGCTGCCCGACGACGAGGATCCCCAGTTGTCCCTGGCCGTGCTGGACGTGTGCGGGGCGCCCGCGCTGACCGCCCGGGTGGTGTCGCGCTACGTCGAGGAGCGTCGGCGTAGCGGTGATCCGACGCCGGTGCGGGTCGCGGTGATCGGCGGGGCCGGCAAGAGCGGGTCGCTGTCTCTGGCGGCGGCGCGTCGCGCGGGCGCCGCGCGTACCGTCGGGGTGGTTCCGGTGGCGGCGGAGCGGGACGCGCTGACGGACGCCGGGCTGGCGTCGGTGGTGGCGTTGGCCGACGCGCGCGACCCGGTGGGGTTGTCCATGGCGGTGACCACCGCGCTGGGCGCTCCGGCGGACGTGACTGTGGTGTGCGTGGACGTGCCGGGCTGCGAGCACGGGGCGGTGCTTTCCACCGCGGACGGCGGCACGGTGATCTTCTTCTCGATGGCGACGAGCTTCTCCGCGGCCGCGTTGGGCGCGGAGGGGTTGGCGGCGGACGTGACGATGCTGGTGGGCAACGGGTACGTGCCGGGGCACGCGGAGTTGGCGTTGGGGCTGTTGCGCGCCGAGCCGGGGGTGCGTCGGCTGTTCGCGGCGCGGATCGCGGCAGACTGAGGTCATGACGAACCCCTCGACGTTGTACCGCGGCGGCGTGCTGCACTGCCCCGCCGACCCGAGCGCGACCGCGCTGTTGGTGTCCGGTGGGCGGATTGCCTGGTTGGGCACCGACGGTGACGCGCCGCCGGCCGACCGGGTGGTGGACCTGGACGGGGCGCTGGTGACGCCGGCGTTCGTGGACGCGCACGTGCACGCCACCGACACCGGGTTGGCGCTGTCCGGGCTGGAGCTGTCCGGGGTGCGCTCGGCGGGGCAGTTGCTCGACGCGGTGGCCGGGTTCGCGGCGGGGTTGCCGGCGGACGCGGTGGTGCTGGGGCACGGCTGGGACGAGTCCGGCTGGTCGGACGCGACGTTGCCGGACGCGGCGGCGTTGGACCGGGCGGCCGGTGGCCGGCGGGTGTACCTGTCGCAGGCGTCGATCCATTCGGCGTTGGTGTCGTCGGCGTTGCTGGCGGCGTGTCCGCAGGCGGCGCAGGCGGCCGGGTACGACGCGTCGGGCTGGTTGCGGCGCGACGCCCACCATGTGGTGCGGGCGGCGGCGCAGGGGTCGGTGACGCGGGCGCAGCGGGTCGCCGCGCAGCGGGTGGCGCTCGCGCACGCGGCGTCGTTGGGCATCGCGGCGGTGCACGAGTGCGGCGGTCCGGAGATCTCCGACGAGGAGGACTTCACCGGCCTGCTGGGCATCTCCGGGGCGGGGGTGCCGGAGGTGTACGGGTACTGGGGTGAGCTGGGTGGCGCGGCGCGGGCCCGGGAGTTGGGCGCGGTGGGCGCCGGGGGTGACCTGTTCGCGGACGGGGCGTTGGGGTCGCGCACGGCGCACGTGTCGCAGCCGTACGGCGACGGTGACGGCTGCGGGCACGGGTATCTCAGCGCCGAGCAGGTGCGTGATCACTTGCTGGACTGTGCGGCGCAGGGCCTGCAGGGCGGGTTCCACGCGATCGGGGACGCGGCGATCGGCACGGTGCTCGACGGGTTCGCGGCGGCGGCGGCGACGCTGGGTGTGGAGCGGCTGCGCGCGGCCCGGCACCGCATCGAGCACGCGGAGATCATGAACAAGCGGATGATCGCGCGGTTCGTGGAGTACGGGATCGTGGCGAGCATGCAGCCGGCGTTCGACCGGTTGTGGGGTGGGGCGGGCCGGATGTACGAGGCGCGGTTGGGGTTGGACCGGTCGTTGGAGTCGAACCCGATGGGTGCGATGCACTCGGTGGGTGTGGCGTTGGCGTTCGGGTCGGATTCGCCGGTGACGCCGCTGGACCCGTGGGGGTCGGTGCGGGCTGCGGCGGCGCACCACAACCCGGCGCAGCGGATGAGTGTGCGGGCGGCTTTCGCGGCGCACACCCGCGGTGGGTGGCGGGCGGTGCACCTGGACGTCGAGGGTGTGCTGGCGCTGGGTGCGCCGGCGACGTTCGCGGTGTGGTCGACGCCGGCGGGGGTGGAACGGGGTCTGCCGGTGCTGGTGGCCGAGGACCCGGAGGTGCGGGGTCCGGACGATCCGACGCCGCTGCCGGTGTGCCGGCGGCTGGTGCTGCGTGGTGAGGTCATCTATGAGGAAGGGTCGTCGTGACCGGGAAACTTGACCTTGATCCGGTGTTGGTGGCGCGGGCGCGGGAGTTGGCGCGGCGGGCCGGGCAGCCGGTGGTCGACCTGGCCCGCAGCCACACGACGGTGTCGGTGGAGCGGGCGGTGCTGCGGCTGGCCGGGGTGAGCGGCGCCGACCCGGACGGCATTCCGTGGGTGAACCGGCTCGTGGACGCGGTCGCCGCGGACGTGGGATTGGGGCACGGGGTGGCGGTGCCGGTGTTCGACGCCCTCGCTCGCGAGGGGATCACGGATGTGACGTTGCTGGCGCAGAAGGCCGCCGCCGGGTCGGTGCGGTTCGCGCTGCCCAGCGGTCGGTCGGCGACGGCGGCCCGGTCGGCGGCCCGCAAGGCGGTCGGCGCGGGTATCCGGCGGATCGACCGGCGGCGCGCGGAGCGCGAGCGCCTCGTCAAGCGGCACGGGGACCCGAAGCAGCGGCCGTGGATCTACCTGATCGTGGCGACGGGCGACATCTACGAGGACATTCCGCAGGCGCAGGCGGCTGCACGCGCCGGTGCGGACGTCATCGCGGTGATCCGCTCGACGGGGCAGTCGTTGCTGGACTACGTGCCCGAGGGCGCGACCCGGGAGGGCTTCGCCGGCACGTACGCCACGCAGGAGAATTTCCGGTTGATGCGCGCGGCGCTGGACGAGTCGTCGAAGGAGTTGGGCCGCTACGTGCGGCTGACGAACTACGCGTCGGGGTTGTGCATGCCGGAGATGGCGATCCTGGCCGGGTTGGAACGGCTCGACATGATGCTCAACGACTCGATGTACGGGATCCTGTTCCGCGACATCAACCCGGTCCGTACGTTCGTCGACCAGCGGTTCTCCCGGCAGGTGCACGCCCGCGCCGGGATCATCATCAACACCGGTGAGGACAACTACCTGACCACCGCCGACGCGGTCGACGAGGCGCACACGGTGACCGTGTCGCAGCTGCTCAACGAGTTCTTCGCGCACGAGGCGGGCCTGGCGGACTGGCAGTTGGGCCTGGGGCACGCGTTCGAGATCAACCCGGAGGTGCCGGAGTCGTTCCGGTTGGAGTTGGCGCACGCGTTGCTGGCGCGGGAGTTGTTCCCGGACGCGCCGTTGAAGTGGATGCCGCCGACCAAGCACATGACCGGTGACGTGTTCCGGGGCAACCTGCTCGACGGGTTCTTCAACCTGGCGGGCGCGCTGACCGGTCAGGGCATCCTGCTGGTGGGGATGATGACCGAGGCGGTGGTGACGCCGTGGCTGTCGGACCGCGACATCGCCCTGCAGAACGTGCGCTACGTGCTGGGCGCCGCCGGTGGGTTGCACGAGGACTTCGTGCCGGCGGCGGGCGGCTTCATCCGCCGCCGCGCCAACCAGGTCCTCGGTGAGGCTCTCGATCTGCTGGAGCGCATCGGGGAGCAGACGCTGCTCACCGCGATCGCGGAGGGCACGTTCGGCATCATGAAGCGGCCGGCGGACCGCGGCAAGGGTCTGGACGGGGTCGCCGCGCACGAGGCCGACTACTGCAACCCGGCCACCGACATCCTGGAGGCGGCGGCGTCGTGAGCGAGCGCAGCGAGAGAACCGGCCAGCACAGCAGCCACGCGCTCGCGCCGTCGCGAAGCGACGGCGTGAGTAAGCAGATCGTGCGTCCGTACGGGGACACCACCGGCGACGGGATGGTGCAGGTGTCGTTCACCCTGCCGGTGGCCCACGACAAGCGGGCCGAGGGCGCGGCGGTGCAGCTGGCCAACAAGATGGGCATCGACCCGGCGATGGTGGTGCACGCCAAGCCGATGGGTGACGGATTCACGTTCTTCGTCGTGTACGGGCGGGTCAACCACCTCGTCGACGTCGACGCGGTGCAGGTGGTGGAACGGGACTTCCCGCTGCTGTCGGCCAAGGAGGTCAACACCGTCGTCAAGCAGCGGCTGCGCCGCAAGCTGTCGGTGGTCGGGGCGTGCATCGGCACCGACGCGCACACCGTGGGCATCGACGCGATCCTCAACGTCAAGGGCATCGCGGGCGAGAAGGGCCTGGAGTACTACCGGGAGTTGAAGGTCACCAACATGGGCGCGCAGGTCAGCGTGCCGGAGCTGGTGGAGGCCGCCCGGGTGGAGAAGGCCGACGCGGTGCTCGTGTCGCAGGTCGTCACCCAACGCGACGCGCACCTGCACAACACGCGGGAGATGTCGGCGGCGTTCCGGGAGGCCATGCCGGCGGGTAAGCGGCCCCTGTTGATCGTCGGCGGCCCCCGGTTCGACGAGTCGATGACCGACGAGTTGGGCGTGGACCGGATCTTCGGTCGGGGGACCACGCCCGGCGAGGTGGCCAGCTACCTCGTGCACGCCCTGATCACGCAGCGGAAGGCGATGGCATGACCGACACCAGGCTCGGGTTGACGGTGACGCACCGGCGGTACGTGCCGTACGCGCACGCCCACTACGCCGGCAACCTCGTCGACGGGGCGTACGCCCTCGGGTTGTTCGGCGACGTCGCCACGGAGGTGTGTATCCGCACGGACGGCGACGAGGGCCTGTTCGCCGGGTACTCCGACGTGCGGTTCACCGCGCCGATCCGCGCCGGTGACGTGGTGGAGGTGACCGCCCAGGTGTCCCGGGTGGGCAGTCGCAGCCGCACCCTGGAGTTGAGCTGCACGGTGGTGTGTCGGGGTCGCCCGGACCGCTCGGCGTCCGCCGCCGAGGTTCTGGACCCGCCGATCGTCGCGGTCACGGCGACCGGCACCGTGGTCGTACCCGCCGCATCAGTGAGTCGCGAGGAGTGAGCCGGGGTTGCGAGCCCCGCAGTCGCGAACAGGGAAACTCGTGACCCTGGCGGTCTGCGCGGACGTCGGCTCGACGTACACCAAGGCGGCCGTGGTGGACCTGGCCGCGGGTGTCCTCGTCGGCGCGGCGGCCGCGCCCACCACGGTGGGCAGCGACGTGCTGCACGGCCTGGACGCCGCCGTCGCGGCGGCCACCGCCGGGCTCGGGGTGCGGGACGTGCCGTGGTACGTCTGCTCGTCGGCCGGTGGTGGGTTGCGGCTGGCCGTGCTCGGCTACGAGGCGTTGGTGACCGCGCAGGCGGGCCGGCGGGTCGGGTTGTCGGCCGGCGCGCACGTGGTGCACGTGGCGGCCGGTCGGCTCGGCGCCGCCGACCTGACGGCGTTGCGGGCGGCCCGGCCGGACGTGGTGCTGCTCGTGGGCGGCACCGACGGCGGCGACGGCGACACGATCACCCACAACGCCACCCGCCTGGCCCGGGCCCGCTGGCGGGTGCCGGTCGTCCTGGCCGGCAACAGCGACGTCCGTGCGGAGTTGACCGGGCTGTTGGAGGCCGCCGGGGTGCCGGTGACCGGTGCGGACAACGTGCTGCCGCGCATCGGGGTGCTCGCCCCGGCGTCGGCGCGCGCGGCGATCCGCGCGGTGTTCCTGCGCCACGTCATCGGCGGCAAACGACTGTCCAGGGGCACGCGGTTCGCGCGGCTGGTGCGGGCGGCCACGCCCGACGCGGTCCTCACCGGCGTGGAGGTGCTCGCCGACACCATCGGTGGGGACCTCGCCGTCGTCGACGTGGGTGGGGCCACCACCGACGTGTACTCGGTCCTCACGCCCGACGAGCGGGCCACCGGGCCGGGCCGGGAGGTCGCGGGCAGTCTGTGGCGGGCCCGCACCGTCGAGGGCGATCTGGGCATGCGGTGGAGCGCCCCCGGCGTGGTGCGCGCCGCCGCCGAGGAGCGGCTGCTCGCCGCCGACGAGACCGACGGCCTGGCCGCCGCCGCCGACCGCCGGGCCGCCGACCCGGCCTTCCTGGCCGCCGACGACGTCGAGCGGGCCGTGGACGCCCGGATCGCCACCCTGGCGGCGACGGTGGCGTTGCGCCGGCACGCCCGGGGCGCCGCCACCGGCGAGCGGGCCGGGCGGGACCTGCGCGACGTGCGGCTGCTGGTGGGCTCCGGTGGGGTGCTGCGGCACGCGCCCGCCGACGCGTCCGGGCAGGTCCTGGCGGCAGTCCTGGCCGATCACGCGGGCGGGTGGGCGCTGCCGCGCGCCGCCCGCGCGGTCGTCGACGTCGACTACGTGCTGGCCGCCGGTGGGTTGCTCGCCGAGGAGCACCGGACGGCCGCCGGGGCGCTGCTGCGCCACCATCTGAGCACGCAGTGAGACACGCCGACCCGACACGCCGTGGCGCAACACACGACAGGCCGGGGGTGGGTTGACAGGAGGCGGGGTGCAGCACGTACCGTCTTTGAGTCCTACCACGGGAAGCGGCTGTTGTTCGCTTCGTCCCTTCGTCCGCTGGCCGAGCGACTATTTCAGCGTCATCGTCGCGGCGGCCAGGTCCAGCGGGCGGGGGTCGGCGGGGCGGCGCGAACCGGTCGCGGTTACCGGTGTACGGGCAGGGTGAGGTGCACGGCCAGTAGACAACGGCCCGGCGGGGGCAGCCAGTCAACCGCCTGGTCGGTCCGAAGGTCGGCGTGCCCCATCCTCGCCGCACCGGCCGGGGAGGGCCTGGGAGCATCGGGGCGCGGCGCAAGCCGCGCCCCGATTTCATACCCCCACCCCACTCGCGCGCCGATCTGGCAGGTTCGGTCGCCGACATGAGCGGGAACGCCCCTTGCGTCGACGACCGACAGTGCAAGATCGCGGAGCAGGGGTCGGGCGGGCCCCTCATCGTGGGCCGATGCGGCCGGTGGGGGCGGCGGCCGGGTAGCCTTCGCCGGGTGATCGAGGTGAAGCAGCGGTGACGACCCTGGACCGCGACGAGAGCCACGCCCCCACGGTGATCAGCGCGCCGGTCGCCGTGGGTCGGCCGCTGCCGCTGCGCGTCGCCGCGCCGATGGCGGTCGCCGCCGGGCTGGCCCTGCTGCTGGCGTTCCCGCCGTACGGGGTGTGGCCCCTCGCGCCGGTCGGCGTGGCGCTGCTGGCCGCCGCCGCCCACCGACGGCGGTTGCGCGCCGGCGCCGGCGTGGGCTTCCTCACCGGAGTGGGGCTGTTCGCGCCGCTGCTGGCCTGGACGAACCAGCACACTGGCTACCTGCCGTGGGTGCTGCTGTCGCTGCTGCAGGCCGGCTACCTGGCGCTGCTCGGGGCCGCCACCGCCTGGGTGTCACCACTGGCCGACCGGAGCCGCTGGGCGTTGCCGGCGCTGACCGGGCTGCTGTGGGTGGGGCAGGAGGCGCTGCGCGACCGTACGCCGTTCGGCGGGTTCCCGTGGGGCCGGCTCGCGTTCACCCAGGACGACTCGCCGCTGCTGCGCCTGGCCGCCCTCGGCGGCGCGCCGCTGGTCACCTTCGCGGTGGCGGTCGTCGGCGGGCTGCTGGTCACCGCCGGCTGGCACGCCTGGGCCATTCTGCGCCCCACCAGTCGCACCGACCCCGACACGACCGGTGGCCTCGGCGACACCGACGCGACCAGCCGCCCCCGCGACACCAGCGACATCGAACCGGCCACCCGGCCCAGCGGCGCCGGGTCGGCGCGGCGGTGGACGCCGGTGGCCGTGCCGGCCGTCGCCGCGGTCGCGCTGGCCGGGGCGGGTCTGCTGGTGCCGCTGGCCGCCGCCGGGTCGGGCGAGCCCGTCACCGTGGCCATCGTGCAGGGCAACGTGCCGCGCCTCGGGCTGGACTTCAACGCCCAACGCCAGGCGGTGCTCAACAACCACGTCGACGCCACCCTGGAACTGGCCGCGCGGGTCGCGGCCGGCGCGGAGCGGCAACCCGACCTGGTGGTGTGGCCGGAGAACTCCAGCGACATCGACCCGCTGCGCAACCCCGCCGCCGGGGCCCGCATCTCCCAGGCCGCCGACACGATCCGCGCGCCCATCCTGGTCGGCGCGGTGCTGCTCGGCCCCGGCCCGGGGCAGGTCCGCAACGCGGGCATCCTGTGGCGGCCCGACACCGGCGCGGACATGGGGCAGCTCTACACCAAACGCCACCCGGTGCCGTTCGCCGAGTACGTGCCGCTGCGCGACATCGCCCGCATGGTCAGCGACAAGGTCGACCTGATCCGCAGCGACTTCGTGCCCGGCAGCACCCCGGGCGTGGTACGCGCCGGCCCGGCCGTGCTCGGCGACGTCATCTGCTTCGAGGTCGCCTACGACGAGGTGGTCCGCGACACCGTCACCGGCGGCGCGCAGCTGCTGGTGGTGCAGACCAACAACGCCACCTTCGACGAGGCGGAGGCCCGCCAGCAGCTGGCCATGGTGCGGCTGCGGGCGGTGGAGCACGGCCGGCCGGCGTTGATGGCCTCCACGGTCGGGGTGTCCGGGTTCGTCGCCCCCGATGGGCGGGTAAGCGACGCCACCGGGTTCAACACCCGGGAGGTCGTGGTGCGGCAGCTACGGCTCGACAGCGGGCGTACCCTCGCCACCCGCCTCGGCTGGTGGCCGGAGCTGGCCCTCGCTGGGCTGGCCGTGGCCGCCCTGGCCGGAGCGGGCGTGCTGCGCCGACGGCAGCGGGTCGTGCCCGGATAGCAACAGCCGGTACGCCGGCGGGAGCGGAGGAACCGTGATCCAGGCGACCGATACGATCCGGCGTCCGGACGAGGTGCCCGGCCTGGGGCGGGTGCTCGTGGTGATCCCCACCTACAACGAGGCCGACAACGTCGCGGCGATCGTGGGGCGGGTCCGCCGTGCCGCCCCCGCCGTGCAGATCCTCGTCGCCGACGACAACAGTCCCGACGGCACCGGCGCGATCGCCGACGCGCTCGCCGACGGCGACCCGCACGTGCAGGTGCTGCACCGCGAGGGCAAGCAGGGCCTCGGCGCCGCGTACCTGGCCGGGTTCGGGTGGGCGCGCGAGCGCGGCTACCAGGCCGTGGTGGAGATGGACGCCGACGGCTCACACGCCCCCGAGGACCTGCCGGCGCTGCTGGACGCCGCCCGCGACGCCGACGTGGTGATCGGGTCACGGTGGACCAGCGGCGCGCAGGTCGTGAACTGGCCGCTGCGGCGGCTGCTGCTGTCGCGCTGCGGCAACCTGTACGCGCGCCTGGCGCTGGGCATGCCCGTGTCGGACGCCACCGGCGGATACCGGGTGTACCGGATCAGCGCCCTGGACGCCATCGACCTGGAGTCGGTGTGCTCGCAGGGCTACTCGTTCCAGGTGGAGCTGTCGCGACTCGCCCACCGGGCCGGGGTGCGGATCGTGGAGGTGCCGATCACGTTCGCCGAGCGGGAACGCGGCGACAGCAAGATGAGCCCGCGCATCGTCGCCGAGGCGCTGTGGCGGATCACCCGCTGGGGTGTGCAGGACCGGCGGCAGGCCGTACGCCGCGGCCTGCACGGCACCCCCACGGGTCAGGTGCGGTGGCCGTGAGCGCGGCCGTGTCATGCTGGATGTGCGGTACGTGTCGGTGTGCCGCGGATTGGCGATGAGGTGAGATGCGCCGAGGACTGAGGTTCGTGCCGATCGCCCTGCTGCTGGCGGTGGTGCTGGAGTTGGCGGTGTTCGTCCTGGTGGGGCGGGCGGTGGGGTTCGGCGCGGCGGTGCTGCTGGTGTTCGCCGCGTCGCTGCTGGGGCTGGTGCTGCTGCGCCGGGAGGGAATGCGCGCCTGGCGCGGGTTCCGCACCGCCGCGCAGGCCGGGCAGCGACCGGGGCGGCAGGTGACCGACGGGCTCGTCGGGTTGGCCGGCGCGCTGCTGCTGGCGGCGCCGGGTCTTCTCAGCGGTCTGGTCGGGTTGTTGCTGATGGTGCCGCCGGTGCGTCGCCTGGCCCGCTCCGGGGTGCAACGCACCGCCGAGCGGCGGGTGTCGTCGATGGTCGCCGGTGACCTGTTCGGGCCGCGTACGGTGCGGGTGCGCCAGGGCGCGCCGCAGCCGACGCCGCGTCCGGAGCCGGAGCAGCCGGTGGTCGTCGACGGTGGCCGGGCCATCGAGGGTGAGATCGTCGAGCCAGGCCGTAACTGAGCGCACACATGACGGCGCCCCCGGGGAATCCCCGGGG
>NZ_JBFAPG010000123.1:0-13626 GCF_040675595.1 Micromonospora sp. NPDC049580 | reverse complement strand
CACGACTGTGACTCAGGGGCACGTCACTCGTGGCCCATCGCCGACGCTGTCGATGGTTGGCGGCCGCGGTGCCTCATGCGAGGCTGCATCGCATGACCGAGATCCGGCCGGACGAGGCTCTCGCCCAGGCGTACGACGGCATCACGGCGTTGGTCGACGGCCTGGACGACGCGCGCCTGCAACGAGCGACCCGCTGCCAGGGCTGGCTCGTCGCGGACCTGCTGTTGCACGTGCTCGGCGACGCCCAGCGGGCACTCGTGGCCCTGGCCAGCCCCGTCGACGGTCCCGCCGACGTGGACGACGTGTCCTACTGGCGCGGCTTCCCGGGCGGCGATGACCAGGCCGCTCGGCACGCCTGGTGGGTCCGCCGGTCGGCGTCCGCCTTCGACCGACCGACCGGCATCGTCCGGCTCTGGGAAGAGACCGCCCCGGCGGCGGTCCGCGCCGCCGCGTCGGCAGACCCCGAGGGGTACGTCACCACGCAGGGGCACGTGCTGCGCGTACCGGATTTCCTCGCCACCCTGACCACCGAGGCCGTGGTGCACCACCTCGACCTGACGCCGGAGCTGTCGGACGCGCCGCCACCCGGCCCAACGGCGGTACGCATCGCCGTTTCCACGATGGACGGCCTGCTGAGCGACGACGCGGTCCGCCCCGCTGGATGGGACGACCAGGAGTTCCTGCTGAAGGCCACCGGGCGAATCCCGCTCACCGACCGGGACCGGGTGGAGCTTGGTGAGGCGGCGGGCTGGTTCCCCCTGCTCGGTTGAAGCCCTCGCCACCGACGGCTCAGGACATCAAGCGGATCAGAAATCAGCGACCCAACATTATTTTCGCCGCCTCCGCCTTGCGAGCCAACGCAACTGTTGCTTCCGCATACAGCAGAGCTACGATCCTCTCGGCGGGTCCGCATGTCGTTCCGATCGTGTAGATCGTCTTGTGCGGACGAACAGAAAGGCCGTTGATGTCATGCCTTCGCAAAAATGTCACAAACGGCTCAAGCAGACGCTTGCTGCCTACCAGCCTGAATTGCGAGAACGTCGATTCGCTCGGCTTCGGTCGGCGGTAACTGCCGATTGATCCATCGCCGTCGACGACGCCACGCCAAAAGTCGCGTGATTCGTCGAGCTGTTCGCCGAGGGGACCATCGTATCTCCCCAGAGAGATCAGGCGCTCCGCCAAGCGAGCAGAGCGCACCGAAAACTGGCACGACCCATGAGTAGGGCTTGGCGCGGAGATGCTGCTGGTCGAACCCAGGAAGGTGCGCAGCGAGACAAGGTGGTCGCGGTCTCGCTGAGCGAGGCCCACCGAGATCTGCGGGAGGTGGCCCTCCCGGTACGTTACGCATCCGTCCGCGAAAAGAAACCCGAGCCAGTAGCACGCTTCCGGTGTCAGTACATCAAATGCGTCGTGTCGAAGAGTGTGCACGGTCCTGCGAAGCTCGACGCCACGGCGGACCAACAGGCCGCGCATCCCGGGCTCCGTAATGGCGAAGTTTTTCGCCACCTCGGCTATAGATAGACCCTCGGTGTACTGCCTGACCGCCTCCGAGCGCTCTGGCTCGGTCAACTTTGCCCTCGACCGGGCTGGCACGCCCCGTCGTCTGAGCAGACCACGAATGGCCTGCCTGCTGACTCCGTACGAATGCGCAATTCGGGTTAGAGTCTCACCCGCTCCCGCACGTTCAACAACAGCCTGGATTTGCGCCGCCGACAGACGAGAAGCCGTAGTGCTCATCCGATAGCCATGTCCACGAAACGTGAGAGATGCAGCTGGGCCGCGACCGTCACCGTGTCGGTCGGCCCATTCCGATGCTTAGCAATTATGAAATCCGCCTCCCCCGCCCGCGGCGACTCCTTGTCGTAGTAGTCGTCGCGGTGCAGAAGGATGACAACGTCGGCATCCTGCTCAATTGAGCCAGATTCACGCAAATCAGACAATTGGGGGCGCTTGTCGGTGCGCTGCTCGGGGCCACGGTTCAGCTGACTCACCGCGATGACCGGGCACTCGACCTCCTTGGCCAGCAGCTTCAGACCACGGGAGAGGTCGGCGACCTCCTGCTGCCGGCTCTCGGTGCGCTTCGGCGAGGTCATCAGCTGGAGATAGTCCACGACGATCATCTTGAGGTCGTGTCGCTGCTTGAGCCGGCGGGCCTTCGCCCGGATCTCCATCAGGTTCATGCTCGGCGTGTCGTCGACGAAGAGCGGCGCCTCGCTGATCTCGCCCATGCAGCGGGCCAGCTTGGTCCAGTCGTCGTCGGAGAGCTGCCCGCTGCGTAGCACGTGCAGCGGCACCCGCGCCTCGGCCGAGAGCAGTCGCATGACGATCTCGACCTTGCTCATTTCGAGCGAGAAGATCGCGGCCGCCTGGTTGGCCCGAATCGCAGCATTTCGGGCAAAGTCCATGCTGGCCGTGCTGTTGTGGGTGGGAATCATCGCCCGGCTGGCCAGGTAGAGATGCTCGGGGTTGTCGACCGTGACGCACCGGACCGGCACACTCGGCACCGGACGAACGTCGACGATGTACCGCGAGGTCGTCCGGACGTCGGAGGTGATACGGCGGCGTTCGACGTGCGCATCCTGCTTGCGCTTGAGCCGGAAGACGACGTCGGGGGTGGAGAAGTTCAACGTGTACGCGATCGACGACTCGCTTGTGCGGCCGCGAACCTGCTTCACGTTGACCGTGCAGCGGTAGCCGAGGCTGACGATGAGTTCGCGTACGTCCTCTGCCAGTCGCTTCGAGGTCGACGTGTACTGAAGGTTACCGGTGGGGGCGACGGTGCCGTCGGTGTCCATCAGGCCAGCCAGCAGCGCCCGGCGCTGCGCCTCGGAGGCGCGTAGGTACACATCAGGGATGTGTTTGTCCGCCGCTACCCCGATCTGACGCAGCAACCCGAGGAAGGAACCGTTGCGGTGCCGGCAGTCTGCACACCTCCTGGTCGCCGGCCTCTCAACCAACGCCCTGGTGGAAACGCCGCAGTCCGCGCAGACGCCGTGCGCCTGAGCAACCGACGTGGGCTGCAGCAGAATGGTGTAGACCATCGGCCCGCTGGGCCGCACGGCGAAGCCGTCCGCCTCGACGTGCGTGAGCATGTCCGGATCTGCGGTGGTGAAGCGGCTGGCGCCGGTGTGCCCGTCCCCTAGCCAGGCCCCTAAGGTGTAGGACGGAACCACCAGATCGCGGTCCGGGAGTTGGAGGGGGGCGCAGTTCCGTACGGCATGGTTGAGCCGTCGGTCTGCGGTGTCAGTACGCAGCGTGGCCGCGATCTCGGCAGTGGTGACGACGCCATCATGGTCGACCCGGCTGCCTGCGTTGACCTCCCGCTCAGCCCGTTCAAGAAGCGCGTTCACCAGCGGACCGGCCGGGTAGCCGGGCGCCGTCCAGTTCCTTGTCTTGCCGTTGCGGACGATGGGGCGGGTGATCCGGTCGGTCGACCCGACCTGACGCGCGACCGTGTGCAGGACATGCCGGAACTCCGGCCCGACCTGCTCGAGCGTGTCGAAGAGGGTGATCGGCTGGTTTCCCGCGGCGCCGAGCGTCTCGTGGGCCGCCCGTAGGTTGGTCAGCGACGATTCGGACCAGTGCCGCGTCCGCCGCGCCGGGCTCTGGCGCCGGCTCGCTCGGGTGGTCGTCTTCCACAGGTGCTCCGCGTCCGCCACGATGACGGTGCCGTCGGAGAACTCCACCTCATAGCAGGGACGGTCGTGCATCACGTCGAAGGCGTGTGTGACAGTGGTCGGGGAGCCGTCCGCCGCCAGTAGTTGATCGCCCGCCTTGACCTCACCCATCGTGGTCCAGCCGTCAGGGGTCGGCAGAGGGGTGTCGAGCGCGAGTGCCTTACCCAAACCAGGCCGGCCGGCCACGATGATCAACTGGCCGGCGTGCAGGCCGTTGAGCAGCCGGTCCAGGTCGGTGAAGCCGGTCGGCACACCGGTCATCATCCCGCCCTGCGCACCCACCGCCTCGATCTCGTCGAGCGTCGGCTGGAGCATGTCGGCCAGGACCGCGAAGTCCTCGCTGACCCGCCGTTCGGTGACGTCGTAGACGGCCTGCTGCGCGAGGTCCACGACATCGTCGACGTCGCGGCTGCCGCCGCTGGCGGTGCCGTAGCCCAGTTGCACGATCTTGGTGCCGGCCTCGACCAGCCGGCGCAGCACCGCCCGCTCGCTGACGATCCGCGCGTAGTACGCGGCGTTCGCGGCGGTGGGCACGCTGGCGATGAGGGTGTGCAGGTAGGGCGCCCCGCCAACGCGGACGAGGTCGCCGGAGTCGGCGAGTGCCGCCGCAACGGTGATCGAGTCGGCCGGCTCACCCCGGCCGTAGATGTCCAGGATGATGTCGAAGATGGTGGCGTGCACCGGCCGGTAGAAGTCGTTGGTCTTGAGGATCTCGACGACGTCGGCGATGGCGTCCTTGGAGAGCAGCATGCCGCCGAGGACGCACTGCTCGGCCGCGACGTCCTGGGGCGGGGTCTTGTCGAACTGGCCGTCCCGCTGCACGGGCGGCTGGCCGCCGCCGGGCCGTGACTCCGCCCGCCTGTCGTCGGTGACCGACACGGGTCCCCCCTCCACTGCGTCGGATCCGGTCCCAGCTCTACCGCCGGGGTACGACAGTTCTCCTCCGACCAGGCCGGTCGATCGGGGGCCATCGCGCCGGCGGTCGAGGGCCAACCATACGGACCCCGAGGTCAGC
Source organism: Micromonospora sp. NPDC049580 (assembly GCF_040675595.1). NCBI lineage: Bacteria > Bacillati > Actinomycetota > Actinomycetes > Micromonosporales > Micromonosporaceae > Micromonospora > Micromonospora sp. NPDC049580. The sequence goes on along the minus strand of NZ_JBFAPG010000123.1, from coordinate 8,934 downwards.
GACTCAACAAGCCCGGTGGACGGGCCTTGGGACAACCTGTGGACACCGGTGCACAAGCATGTGCGCAGGGTGTGCACAGGCTGTGGACAACGGTTGGGGAATTCTCGGCCACAAGCCGCTGAGCTGCTGAAACGCGGTCCCCAGCCTGTGGAGGAGAATATTTCGGTCGGTTCTGTGACACGATCTTCCCGTACTATCTCCAGCGAACGGCTACACCTGGACAGCGGATTACGCTTTCGGTTCAGAAGGGTCACACTCCGGCCGTGAGTTACCGGGACTGGGGACGCGGGGAGGGCAGCCCGCGCGAGCGCCCGCCGACCGCCTCGTGGGGTGAGCCCATGCTGCCCGCTCCGGTCGAGCCTTACGACGAGGACGCGCGCTATCGCACCTCCAGTCGGCGGCGCGCGCTGGACCGTGGGCAGGACGAACCGGTCGACGCCTACCTGCCGCGGTGGGCGCTGGAGTCGGGAGTTCGGCACGCCGACGGCGGCGGCCGGCACGCCGCGCCCGACGAGGACGAGGACGCGCCCGAGGACGAGCCCGAGTTCGAGGTCGAGCGTCCGAGTTCCGGGGGCGGCTGGCGAAGCACCGAGACGACGGGTGCCCGACGGCGTGCCGTCGAGACGGGTTGGCGTGAGCGGCCGGCGATCGGCGCGGGCCCCGATTCGGACCACACCCGGGAGTGGACGCTCGACCGACCGCAGGATGGGGGGTACGCCGGCCGTCGGCGTGCCAACGCGGCAGAGGAGGAGCCGGTCTCCGGCGCGGTCCCGGACCGTCGTCCCCGCCGTGCGCCCGTCGGCCGGCCCCAGGTGATCTGGTCCGGTGGGGACCTGGAGTCCGACCCGGCCGACGGGACGTCTCGTCCGGAGCCGAGCCGGCCGACGCGGCGCAGCCGACGGGCGGCGGAGGAGTCCTGGACGCGTCCGGCGGTGGATCCGTGGGAACGCGGATCGGAGCGGGCGGCGGAGCCGGACCCGTCGTACGCGCCCGCGGTGGACCCGTGGGACGCCTCGGGTGTGCACGCCTGGCCGCCGGCCGGCCCGGACGGCGCCGACCTGAGCGAGCAGTGGTCGCAGGCGGAGAACATCGGTGGCTGGGAGCGGTCGGACCGCACCGGCCAGTGGGAACGCTCGGCGGTCGAGGACGACCAGTGGGACCGGACGCTCCCACCCCGTTCCGACCGGTTCACGGCGGCCGAGGGGTGGTCAAGCCGGGACAACGGTTTCTGGTCCGGCACGCGGTTGTCCGGCGACGATCCGCGCTGGATGGATGCGACGACGTCGGCACCCCGGTCGCCGGTGGTGGGTTACACGGCTCCGCGACCGCGCAGTGCTCCCGTACCCCCTGATGGCGCCCGGCGTCGGTCGGACCGGCCGCCGGTCGGCGCGGCGTCGGTCCGACGGCGGGTGGAGTCGGTGGCGACGGGCGGTTGGGCGCGTCGTCTGGAGGACGACCTGCTCGACCCGGATCCCGGTGGGTCCGTCCGGCCGCTGCTCTACACCGCCGCCTGCTACCTGGTGCCGGCAGTGCTGATCTTCCTGTGGTTGCTCACGCTGGACGGGCAGGCGCCGGCCGGGTGTGTCACCGACATCAGCGGGGGTGGCTGCGACTCCGCCCGGTCACGCGCGTTGGAGTCGCTGCTGGCCGGCTCGCCGCGTTTCGGGTTGGCGCTGGTGAGCAGTCTGGTGGTGGCGGCCCTGCTGCGGCGGGTCGGCACGACGTGGCGGTCGGCCACCATCGCGCTGGCCGCCGCGGTGGTCGGCGGTGGCCTCTCCACGGTGCTGATCAGCGCGGTGACCGGTCAACCGATCGGCTGACGGCGAGCCGGTCACGCCAGGGCATTGACGGCGAGCCGGGCACGCCAGGGCATGCGCGAGGGCCCGCACCGATCGCTCGGTGCGGGCCCTCGTCGTGGTGCAGCTGGTCGTCAGCCCTGAACGACGTTCAGGTTGAACGACGCGGTGACCTCGGGGTGCAGCTTGATCTTCACCGGGTAGGTGCCGGTCGACTTGATGTGACCGGGCACCTCCAGCCGGCGGCGGTCGAGGACCGGGCCGCCGGCGCCCTTGACGGCGTCGACGATCTCGGCCGAGGTGACCGAGCCGAAGAGCCGACCGCCGTCGCCGGCGCGGGCCTTCAGGTTGACCTTGAGACCCTCGAGCTGACCCTTGACCTCGTTCGCGTGGTCGAGGTCGCGGATCTCGCGGGCCGAACGGGCCCGCTTGATGACCGTGACCTGCTTTTCCGCGCCCTTGGTCCAGGCGATCGCGAAGCCCTGCGGCAGCAGGTAGTTACGGCCGAAGCCGTCCTTGACCTCGACGATGTCGCCCGGGGCACCGAGGCCGGACACTTCCTGAGTCAGGATGATCTTCATATCGGTGCCTCCTCTCAGCGGGCCGTTGCGGTGTACGGCAGGAGCGCCATCTCGCGGGCGTTCTTGACCGCGCGGGCGATCTGCCGCTGCTGCTGCGAGGTCACGCCGGTGACCCGCCGAGCGCGGATCTTGCCGCGGTCGGAGATGAACTTGCGCAGCAGCGCCGTGTCCTTGTAATCGATATAGGTGATCCCGTCCTTGTCGAGCGGGTTCACCTTCTTCTTCGGCTTGCGAAGTGCCGCAGCCTTGGCCATTGACCTTGCTCCTGGTTTGCGATCGCGGGCGCTCGGCGCCATTAGAACGGAGGCTCCTCGTCGAAGTTGCCGCCCGAACCGGCACGCGCGGGAGAGGGTGCGGCCGAAGCCCAGGGGTCGTCGAAGTTGCCTCCGCCGCCACCCTGGCCACCACCGCCGCCACCACCGAAGCCGCCGCCACCGCCACCGGAGCGGGACATCTTCTGCACCTTCGCCGTGGCGTAGCGCAGCGACGGGCCGATCTCGTCGACCTCAAGCTCGATGACGGTGCGCTTCTCGCCCTCGCGGGTCTCGTAGGACCGCTGACGCAGCCGGCCCGAGACGATCACGCGGGCGCCCCGCTGCAGCGACTCGGCGACGTGTTCCGCCGCCTGACGCCACACGGTGCAAGCCAGGAAGAGCGGCTCGCCGTCCTTCCACTCATTGGTGGTCTTGTCCATGAAACGGGGCGTCGAAGCGACCCGGAACTTGGCGACCGCCGCACCGGACGGGGTGAACCGCAACTCGGGGTCATCGGTCAGGTTGCCGATGACCGTGATGGTGGTGTCTCCTGCCATGACCATCTCCTCGCGCACTCAGCGTCTCGTCGTACAGGCTCTCAGAGCCGTACGACAGAGTCGCGGAGGCTGATCCGGGCGAACCGGGTTGAATGCCGGACTGAATGCTTAGCGCATCTCCGGCCGGATGACCTTGGTGCGCAGCACGGACTCGTTCAGCCGGAGCTGACGGTCCAGCTCGGCCACGGCAGCAGGCGTAGCCTGCAGGTCGACGACGGCGTAGATGCCCTCGGCCTTCTTGTTGATCTCGAACGCGAGGCGCCTGCGGCCCCACACGTCCGTCTTCTCAACCGAGCCACCCGCGGTCCGAATCACGTTCAGGTACGTGTCGAGCGACGGGGCGACGGTGCGTTCCTCGAGGCTGGGATCGAGGATCACCATGATCTCGTAATGACGCAAGACGTGCTCACCTCCTGTGGGCTAAGCGGCCACGGTCCTTCCGTGGCAGGAGGTCGTGCGTCGCTGCCCGCACGTGCCGGGGGAACCCGGCCGGACGCGGACAACCTGACCAGGATACCCGGTCCGGACGATCATGCCCGGGGCGGTCGGGCCAGTGCCCCGGGCGTGCTGACGGGGGCCCACCACCCGACCGTCACTGGTCGGTGGCGAGCCCCCGTCAACGAGGCCGCGGAGCGTCCCGTCCGCATTCCTTGGGTGGGACCTGGGGAGGAACGACCACACCGATGAGGTTGGACCGAAGACGCCCCGCGGAGCTTTATCGTGTTGTTATCTGACGATACAACGGCTCTCGTCCCTTGTCGGGGCAAAAGGCAGAATTTTCCGAGATTCTGCAACGGCGGAGATCTGGTACGTCGAGGGGTCGCCCCCGCGGTGCCGGGCCGCGCCGCGGGGATGACCTCGCTCTCGGGCCGACGAGCGCCGACTGCCATGCGCGGCGGACCCGCCACGCGCAGCCCCGGGCCGTGCTCGCCGGGTTCCATCCCATCAACGATCGTCGAGCGGCCGGGGTGACGCGACGAGCGACGACACCGCGCCGGCCGTCGCCGCAGCCGTCGGGGTCGCGACGTAGGCTCGCTGCCATGCGTATCGGAGCCCACGTCGATTCGACCGACCCGCTGGCGGAGGCGGCCGCCCGGTCCGCCGACACCGTGCAGTTCTTCCTCTCCGACCCGCAGGGATGGAAGGCCCCCAAGCCGCGGGAGGACGCCGAGCGGCTGCGCGCGGCCGAGGTCGACCTCTACGTGCACGCGCCCTACGTCATCAACGTGGCGACCCTCAACAACCGCATCCGGATCCCCAGCCGCAAGCTGCTGCTCGGGCACGCGACCGCGGCGGCCGCGATCGGCGCCAAGGGCCTGATCGTCCACGGCGGGCACGTCAACGCCGGGGACGACCTGTCGGTCGGCTTCGACAACTGGCGCAAGACCTTCGCGTACGCGGCGGACTCCGGCGGCTTCGGCGTCCCGGTCCTCATCGAGAACACCGCCGGCGGCGACAACGCCTGCGCCCGCCGGCTGGACGCGCTGGCCCGGCTCTGGGACGCCATCGGCGACCACGAGGTCGGCTTCTGCCTCGACACGTGCCACGCGTACGCCGGTGGCGAGGAGTTGCTCGGCCTGGTCGACCGGGTGCAGGCGATCACCGGTCGGATCGATCTGGTGCACGCCAACAACTCCAAGGGCGCGTTCAACTCCGGCCAGGACCGGCACGACAACCTGGACGGCGGGACGATCGACCCGGAGCTGGTGGTGGCCGTGATCCGGGCCGCCGGGGCGCCGGTGGTCGTCGAGACCCCGGGCGGCGTGTCCGGTCAGGTGGCCGACATCGACTTCCTCCGCCAGAAGCTCGGGACGGAGCGCCCGGCCGCATGACCACCGGACAGCCCGGGAGCCCCCGGCCCACTCCGACCGACGACGCCCCGAGCCGACCGGCGCCGACGCGCGCCGGGGACCCGCCCGCCCCGCCGGCTTCCGCCACCGCCACGTCTTCCACCGACGCGACCGCCAACACCGACGCGGACCGCCCGACCCGCGCCGATGACACGCCATCCGGCGCCGCTGGAGCCGAGGGCGCCACCGCCCCGAACGGCCGACCAGAGCGCGACGCCACGAAGAACGACATCGCGAAGGTCGGCGGCAGGAAATCCGCCGCGAAGCGCGGCAACACGAAGGGCGCCGCGGTCAAGGGCGCCGGGGTCAAGGGCGCCGCGGTCAAGGGCGCCGGGGTCAAGGACGCCGCAGTCAAGGACGCAGCGGTCAAGGGCGCCGGGGTCAAGGACGTCGCGGTCAAGGACGTCGCGGTCGAGGACGCCGACGAGGCCGAGGGTACGAAGGCGGATGGCGGCGACGGTCCGCAGAAGGCCGACGGCGACGCGAAGCCGGGCGACGCGAAGCCGGTCGAGGCCGAACGCTGGGAGGCGTTCGCCTCGGCGCCGGAGCCGCGGCCCAGCCGACTCAGCCGAGCCGCCCGCGCCGTCGGACGGTTCCTGGTCCACGAGTGGACCCTGGCCACCCTCGGCGCGCTGGCGCTGGCCGTGCTGATGACCTGGCCGACGCTGCGCTACCCGCGCTACACGCTTCCGCAGGACACCTGGGACCCGAGCCTGCAGGCGTGGCAGATGGCGTGGTCCGGGCACATCCTGCTGGCCGACCCGGCGCGACTGTGGCAGTCCAACACGTTCTTCCCGGAGCTGTGGAGCTTCGCGTTTTCCGACACGCTGCTCGGCTACGCCCCGGCCGGGATGCTCGGCAGCGGCCCCGAGGACGCGGTGCTGCGCTACAACATCGTGTTCGTGCTGGCGCACGCGCTCGCCACGCTCGGGGCGTACGCCCTGGCCCGGCAGCTCGGTGCCGGTCGGATCGGCGCCGCCGTGGCCGGGGTCGGCTACACCTACGCGCCGTGGCTGCTGGCCCAGGCCGGGCACCTGCACGTGCTCTCCAACGGTGGCATCCCGCTGGCGCTCGCGATGCTCGCGCGGGGGCACGGCTGGTCGCTACGGCACGGCTACCGGCCGGAGCGGCGGCATGACGGCTGGGTGTACGCCGGCTGGCTGGTGGCGGCCTGGCAGGTCAGCCTCGGCTTCGGCATCGGCCTGCCGTTCGCGTACTTCCTGGCCGGCGCGGTGCTCGTCGTCGCGGTGCTGTTCGGAGTTCGCCGGCTGAAGTCCGGCCGGGCGCTGCCGTTCGGCCGCCGCCTCCTCGTGGCCGATGTGGTCGGTGGGGTGTTCTTCGCCGGGGTGGGCCTGCTGATGGCGTTCCCGTACTTCAAGGTGACCGAACTGCACCCGTACGCCGAGCGGACGATCCGCGACATCAGCATCTTCTCGCCGCCGGCGTCCGGCTTCGTGACCGCACCGGCCGAATCACGGATCTGGGGTGGGTTGCACGAGGGCGCCCGCGCGGCGCTGCCGTGGCATCCGGAGATGACGCTGCTGCCGGGCTTCGTGCTCTACGCGCTGGCCGCCGGTGGGCTGTTCTTCTCGGTCTGGCGGCTACGGCACCGGCTGCTGTTGCTCGTCGGGGTGCTGGTGACGATGGCCTTCGCGATGGGCACCCGCTTCTTCGACGGCACGTTCACCTACGTGCCGCTCTTCGAGCACGCGCCGGGCTGGAACGCGCTGCGGACCCCGGGCCGGTTGATGCTGTGGACCACGTTGCTGCTCGCGTTGCTCGCGGCGGGCGCGGTCACCGCCCTCACCGACCGGGTCCGTGAGCTGGCCGCGCAGCGGATCCCGTCCTGGCCGGGGCCGTGGCTGCGGATGGCCACCCTGCTGCCGCTGCTGCTGGTCACACTCGAGGGCCTGAACGCCACCCCGCATCCGGTGGTGCCGGCCCAGCCGGCGGCGATGCGCGCGGCAGAGGGACCGCTGCTGGTGCTGCCCAGCAACCAGAGCATCGACCAGCACGTGATGCTCTGGTCGACCGACGGGTTTCCGGACGTGGTGAACGGCGGCAGCGGTTTCACGCCTCGGCAGCTCGACGACGTCCGTCGGGTGAGCCAGTCGTTCCCCGACCAGACGAGCGTCGACTACCTGCGGACGTTCGGCGTCCGCACGGTGGTGCTGCTCCGCAGCCAGGTGCCCGGCACGCCGTGGGAGATCACCATCGACGCGCCGGTCGAGTCGCTCGGCATCACCCGCCAGGACGTCGGCGACGCCGTCGTCTACCGACTCTGACGCTCTCTCACGTGGTGACGGCCGGCTCAGGTTCGGGTTCGGTGGTCGTTGCTCGGCGGCGCCAGCGGTCCAGCCAGGGTGCGTCCGGCGCGCCGTCGAGCACGCCGCCGTCCGGGTCGTCGGCATAGGTGGCGCGTACCGCGTCCTGCTCGGGGTGCAGGATCTCCCGGATGACCAGCACGCACAGGGTCACCACGGTCGCCAGCCGCAGCGTCGAGGCCAGCACGAACACGCCCTCCGGGAAGACCGGACGGCTGGTCGCCGCGCCGAGCAGCTCCCCGTAGAAGGCGACGAAGTAGCAGACCTCGGCGAGCTGCCAGGCCAGGAAGGCACCCCACTTCGGGCGGGCCAGCACCACCAACGGCAGCATCCAGAGCACGAACTGCTGGGACCAGACCTTGCTGAAGATGAGGAACGCGGCGACCACCAGGAAGGCGAGCTGGGCGAGCCGGGGCCGGCGCGGCGCCCGCAGCGCCAGCACGGCCACGCCGAGGCAGGCCAGCCCGAACAGGGCGTACGAGATGGTGTTGAGGGCGGGGATGTTGGCGTTCAACCATTCGAACGGGCCCTGCTGGCCGGGGTCGTTGCCGACCTTGCCGTCGAGGTAGCGCCCGACGTACCAGAGCGTCCCCCAGTCGATCGGCCGGGTGGTGTTCAGCTCGAAGAACCGACCCCAGTTGTCGGGGTTGGCCCGGTAGGCGGGCAGGTTCACCAGCACCACGGCCACCACCGCCGCGCCGAGCGCGGTGAGCGCGGCGCGGAGCCGGTTGGCCCGCAGCGCCAGGATAAGGATCGGCCCCAGCAGGAACAGCGGCCAGAGTTTCGCCGCGCCGGCCAGGCCCAGCAGTACGCCGGCCACCGCTGGTCGTCGTCGGGCCCAGGCCAGCAGACCGAACGCCGCCAACCCGACGGCGAGCAGGTCCCAGTTGACGGTGGCGGTGAGCACCAGCGCCGGGGCGAGCGCGAACAACGCGGCGTCCCAGGGTCGTCGGCGGCGCAACGCCAGGATCACCGCCACGGTGGCCACGGCGAGCGCACCGAGCACGAGCGCGTTGAGGTTGTAGAACCACTGACCCTGGTTGATGCTCGGGTCGCCGTCGCCGATGGCGTGCACCGGCAGACCCAGCGCCCCCATGAAGTAGCCGGTCAGCACCGGGTATTCCACCGGGTGGTCCCGGTAGGGCACCTTGCCCTCGTTGAGACCCTCGGCGTAGTAGAGGGCGAGCACGTCGGTGTAGCAGAACCGGGTGTACTGGACGTTCTTCTGCCAGGCGCCGTCCTGGCACGGGGATTTCTGCACCCAGTGCAGCGCGAGCGTGAGGCAGGCCAGCGCCAGGACGATCCGGACGACGGTCCAGAACCGGCGCTCGTGGCCGGCCGGCCGGTCCAGTGCCGTGGCGTGGTCGCCCAGCGGGCCGCCGATCGCACCGGACAGGCCGCGGACGAACCCGTCGGAGCGGGACGGGTGGTCGGTGGTGCCGGCGTCGTCGATGCCGGGCGTCGACTGGGTGCTCATGAAAAGGCATCCTGCCGTACGACGGGGGTGCGCGTCCCGTCCCGACGCGGAGATCGGGGGTACGGAAACGCCGCCGCCGGCCGGACGAGTCGTCC
>NZ_JBFAPG010000122.1:0-13705 GCF_040675595.1 Micromonospora sp. NPDC049580 | reverse complement strand
GGCGTCGATCCCCTAGAGCCGGGCGTCGCCGGCCGCGGTGGCCTCCTGCACCGCCGAGGTACGACGGACCTCGGCGCGCTCGTCGCCCGCGTCCTCCCGGTCGGGGGCGGCCATCCGGGCCGCCCGGTTGGCGGTCGGCGCGGCCTGGTCGCCCGTCACGCCGCCGCGGATGCGGTTGTTCGCGGCCACCTGCGCGGCCGGGTTGTTGCCCGTCACCGTCAGCTGGCCGTTGATGATGTTGTCGTCGACCGTGACGCCACCGGTGGTGGTGGTGACGCTGACGTCCGCGCCCCAGTAGCCGCCGGAGGCGCAGCTGTCCAGGCCGCCGTTCGGGCCGAGTTGGACACCGCCGAGGTTGCCGGCGAACGTGGCCCGACCCCGGACCGCGCTGCCGCACACGACACTGCCGGTGGCGCTGTTGAGCACCGACAGGGTGCCGTCGACGAACGAGTCGTGCACGTCGGTGTAGTAGGTGCCGGTGCTGCTGACGTTGCGCGTCACCTGGGTGCCCCCGTCGAGCCGGACCTCACCGGCGCCGACGGTGACGTTTCCGGCGATCGTCGCCGCCTCGGCGAACAGGAAACTGTCGATGGTGGCCGAGCCCTTTGGCCGGACGGTCACCGCACCGGTCTGGGCGTCGGACAGGAAGACGCCGTACCCGCCGGCGGCCAGCACCACCTGGCCGTCGACGCTCGTCTCGGTGGCGTCGAGGTAGCCGTCGGCGGCGACGCGTACCTCACCGCTGACCCGGCCACCGGTGACCACCAGGTTGGCGCCGGCGGCGACGGTGACGTTGCCGGTGATCGTGGTGCCGGTCAGCGCGCAGGACTCACCGGCCGGCACGAGCAGGTCGTTGGGCACGGTCACCGCACCGCCGGTGCCGATGCAGTGGGTGACCAGGTCGGCGTGGGCGGTGGGCGCCACGGCCAGCACCGAGGCGGCGATAACGGCGGTCACGGTGGCCAGCTTGGCGACGGTACGTCCGGGCATCGTGGTACTCCCTGTCGGTGAGATTCGGGTGCTCATGCGCCGACGTCCGATCGGGCCGCGGCCCGGACGATGGCGCCCTGCTGCCGCTTGGTCAGCGTTCCGGCGGTCACGAGAGCGGTGGTGACCGCCTCGACGTGCCGGACGAAGTCGGCGTGGCCGGGGTAGTCGGCGTGTTCGTCGATCAGATCGTTGATGGTGCAACCGTCGCCGGTGTCGGCGTTGGCCACGCCGGTGTCGTCACCGTCGATGATCACCGTGGCCCGGGTGTCGGACGCGGGGCAGGCGTCGGTGCCGTCGGCCACCACAGTGAACGTGGTGGACCGCTCGGCGGCGGCGTTCCCCGCGGTGTCGGTCGCCCGGTAGCGCAGGGTGTGCGCGCCGGGCGTGCGGACGGTGACCGGGCCGGCGTACGCGGTCCAGCCGCCGGTGTCGAGCGCGTACTCGACCGACGCCACACCCGAGCCGGCGTCGGTCGCGGTGACGGTGACGGTCGCCGCGCCGACGTAGGCGCCGTCGGCGTCCCGCTCGCCGGTGACCGTGGCGGCCATCGTGGGCGGGGTGTCGTCCTCCTCCGGCGGGGCGACGACGGTGAAGTGGGCCATCTGCTCCGCCGAGGTGTTGCCGGCGACGTCGGTCGCCCGGAAGTGCAGCATGTGCATCCCGGCCGCGGTCACCACGATCGGGTTCGTGTACGCGGTGAAGGCCGCGCCGTCGAGGGCGTACTCGATGGTGGCGACCCCCGATCCGGCGTCGGTGGCGGTCAGTGTGGCGGTGGCCGTACCGACGTAGTCGCCGTCGCCGTCGCGGTCGCCGGCCAGCGCGGCCGTGACCACCGGCGCGGTGGTGTCCTCCTCGGTCGGCTCGACGACCCGGAACGACACCGATCCGACCGCGCTGGTGTTACCGGCCTGGTCGGTGGCGCGGAACTGCACCGAGTGGTCGCCGACCGCGGTGACCCGCACCGGCGCGGTGTACGGCTGGAAGCTGGTGTCGTCGACCTGGTACTCGACTGTGTCCACACCCGAGCCCGCGTCGGTGGCCGTGACGGTCACCGTCGCCGTACCGATGTAGTTGCCGTCCTGGTCGCGGTCACCGGACACGGCGGCGGTGACCGTCGGCGGCGTGGTGTCGCCGCCTCCCCCGCCGTCGGTGACGACCAGTTCCCCGACCATCTGGCTGTGGCCGGGGATCGAGCAGAAGTAGCGGTACCGGCCCGGGGTCAGCGTGACGGTCGCCTGGTGGCGGCCGTCGTTGGCGTCGAACGGGCTGGCCAGGATGTTGACTGTGACGTCGTGGTTGTAGCCCTCGGTGCTGGTGTCGAAGGTCAGGGTGTGCGGCATTCCGGTCGTGTTGCCGGTGGCCGCGCTGTTCTCCCAGATGATCGTCGCCGCGCCGGCCACCGCCTGGGTGGGCACGGACTTGTAGCGGGTGATGTTGTCGTCGGCGGTCCAGGTCAGCACCTGGTCCGCGGCGGCGCGCGGGGCGGCGGAGGCGGGTGGCGCGGCCAACGGCGTGACCGTGAGCAGGAGCGCCGCCAGCGCGGCCGTGAGTCGTCGGATCATCGTCTCTCCTAGAGTTCCCGCACGCGGATGTTGCGGAACTCGGTCAGGTCGTTGTCACCGTGGTTCTGCAGGCCGATGAAGCCGGACAGGAACTGCCGCAGGTCGGTCGGCGGGTCGCCGGCACGCGACGACTGCTTGCCCGGCGTGTTGTCGAACTCGTTGATCACCACGCCGTTGCGGATCATCGTGTAGTGCTGCCCGACCGCCCGGATCTCGTAGTCGTTCCACACGTTCTTCGGCGTGACGCCGGCCTGGGCGAGCGGCACCGGGTCGAAGTTGTAGACCGAACCGGTCTTCTGCGGCTCGCCGGTCTCCCCGTCGTAGATCTGGATCTCGTGTCCGCAGTAGATCGCCATCCAGGCCGGCGAGGTCCGGGCCGACCCGACCGTGCCGCAGCTGCCCGGTGGCCGCTGTTCCAGCGGGGTTCGCAGATCCGGGAAGCGGATGAAGACGCCGGTGTTGGCGCGGCCGGTGCCCGGTGCGATGTCGCGGAACTGCACCTTGAGGGAGAAGTCCGCCAGCTCCTTGGTGTGCCAGAGCATGCCGAGGCCGCCGCTGGAACGCAGGGCCCCGTCCGGCTGGATGCTGAACGATCCCGTCGGCGCCTGCTGCCAACCGCGCAGCGACTCGGCGGTGCCGTCGTAGAGCGGCTCGTATCCGGTGCGCCCGTCCCGGCCGATCTCGGACGCGGCGGCCAGGCGGGTGAGCGTGCCCGATTCGCGGGCGTTGAGCAGGCCGTCGTCCTGCAACGCGCGGGTCACCGCGCTCACGTGCCGGACGAAGGCGTTGTGGTCGGGCCAGGTGCTCTCGTCGTCGATCAGGTCGTTGATCGTGCACCCCTGCCCGACCGTGCGGCTGGGCACTCCGGTGTCCGTGTCGCCGAGCCACACCGTGCCCCGGGAGTCCGGCACCGCGCAGCCGGCCGTGACGGTGGTCTGCACCGTCGCCGTCTCGCCGTCGGCGTACGTGACGGTGAGCTTCGCGGTGTAGGTGCCGACCTTGGCGTACGTGTGCCGGGGGTCCGCCTCGGTCGACGTGGCACCGTCGCCGAATTCCCACCGGTGGCTCACGCCGCCGGACCGGGAGCCGGTGAAGGCGATCGTCAACGGCTTGTTCTGCACGGCGACGGAGTTCGCCGCCGGTGCCGGGGTGGGCGCACCGCCGGTGTAGGTGATCCGGATGAGCTTCTGGTTGGGGTGCAGGCTGAAGAACCCGCCTCCGTAGTCGAGCAGGTAGAGCGCGCCGTCCGGGCCGAACTTGGCGTCCATCCAGCTCTGCAGCCGGGTGTCGCCGTTGCCGCTGGGGATGATGGCCCGCAGCGACTCGGCGTACACCGGCGGGGTGGCCGTCGGCACGCCGGCGGGGTCGACGGTGACCGCGACCCGGTTGGCGGCGTTCGACTCGTCGCCGATGAACCACTTCTCGTCCCAGTACGCCGGCCACGCCACAGTGCTGTTCGGATCGACCCGGTCGCGGTGGTAGGTGGGGCCGGACATGATGGCCTGCCCGCCGCCGCGCAGGTACGGCTGCGTGTAGGTGGCGTCGGCCGCGACGTACGTCGGGATACCGCTGCCGTCGGTGCGCTTGGGGAAGACCGGGCCGCCGCCGTCCGGCGAATACCAGATCATGTTGTCCCGGGCCGCCGGGATGTCCACCAGCCCGGTGTTGCGCGGTGACTCATTCTTCAGGTTGCCGCAGTCGTACCAGCCGGTCAGCACTGTCGCGTCGGTGCTGCTGCGGTCCCGGTACGGCTGCCGGTTGCCCATGCAGTACGGCCAGCCCTGGTTGCCGGCCGACGTGATGATGGTGGCGGTCTCGTACTTGGCGGGGCCCAGCGTGGGGCTGGGCGAGGCGGCGTCCGGGCCGACCCAGCCGGCGGTCAGCCACTGGTGCTCCGGGTCGATCTGGAGGCGGGCGATGTTGCGCACGCCCATCACGTAGATCTCCGGGCGGGTCTTCTCGGTGCCGGGCGGGAAGAGGTTGCCCTCCGGGATGGTGTACGTGCCGTCCGCCTCGGGGTGGATCCGGATGATCTTTCCGGCGAGGTCGTTGGTGTTGCCCGACGTACGGCGGGCGTCCTGGAACGAGATCCCCTGGTACTCCTGGGTCCAGTTGTTGCCGGAGTAGCCCTGCGATCCCTCGGAGGAGTTGTTGTCGCCGGAGCCGACGTAGAGGTTGCCCTTCGCGTCGAACGCCATGCCGCCGCCGGCGTGGCAGCAGCTGTGGATCTGCACCGGGAACTGCAGCAGGTCCTTGCGGGTGCCCTGGTCGATGGTCTGGGCCGCCCGGTCGTAGGTGAAGCGGGAGATGGTGCGCTGCCCGACCCGTTTCACCCGGTCGATCGACTCGTGTGGCATCCAGTAGACGTAGAGCCAGCCGTTCTCGGCGAACTTCGGGTCGGGCACGATGCCGAGCAGGCCCTCCTCGTTCTTCACCAACTCCGAGCCGCTGCCCCGGTTGCCCATGACCCGCAGGGTGGTGAGGAGTTTCACCTGCCTGCTGCGGGGGTCCCAGGAGTGGATGGTGCCGCAGCCCAGGCCGACGTTCGGGTCGTTCCAGTCCGCGATCGGGCCGCTGGGGCAGGCCGCCTTGCCGACGTAGAAGACCGTGCCGTCCGGCGCGATGGTGAGCCCGTGCGGTTCGCCGATCTGGTCGAGCTGTCCGGTCTGGTTGGCGGCGGTGAGCCGCTCCACCTTGTAGTTCGCGGCGATCGTCGCCTGGCAGTCACCGCGTACGCGCCCGGTGGTCCAGTTCAGCGCCCCGGCCAGGTGCATGCGGAACGCCTCCTCGCCGTAGCTGCCCTCGGTGTGGCCCATGCCGGTGTAGAACGACCGCCCGCCGTCGTAGTCCCGGCACCAGGACACCGGGTGGAACGGGCCGTTGGCGCCCGGCCCCGGGTCGTAGTGCCGTTCCTCGACCTGGGCGAGGGTGTGCACCGCGCCGATCGGGTTCGGGTCCCAGTTGTCCCAGCGGTCCGACCGGGTGAGGGTCAGCGGCAGCGACGCGGTGGCCGGGTGTTTACGGTCCAGGATGTCGACCACCGCCCGGTTCACGGGGGTCGGCGGCGGCGCGGTGGCCGTCCCGGTGAACAGGCGCAGGTCGGCGAGCTGGATCAGCGGCTCGCCGCTGTTGGCGGTGATGTTCAGCCGGTAGCGGCTGAACTCCTGCGGCGTGGCGATGTCGAACCGCCGGGTCTGGAACCGCTCCGCGAAGGTCTGGTTGGTGCGCCGGTCCAGATCGGACCAGGTCTGGCCGTCCGTGGAGCCCTGCAGGGTCCAGTCCTTCGGGTCCCGCCCGACGAAGTCGTTGGCCGACGTCAGCGCGTACCCGGTGATCCGCTTCGGTGCGGCCAGCTGGTACGCCACCCACGCGGTCGGGGTGCGGACCAGCCACTTGGTGTTGGCGTCGCCGTCGGTCAGCTTCTCCTTGGTCTCGCTCGGCGGGTTCTCGCCGCTGGCGGTCACCGCGGCCACCGGCTCGGCAACCGGGATGGCGCCCGCCGGGCGGGTGCCGATCAGGCCGGTGAACCAGGTGGAGTCGACCTGCGCGCGGGCGGCGTCGGCGATGCCGACGAAACCCCCGCCGGCCTTCATGTAGCCCTGGAGCGCCGACTCCTGGTCGCGGTTGAGCGCGGCGCCCGTCGCGGAGAGAAAGACCACGCTGCGGTACGCCGAGAGCCCGGTCGTGGTGAAGACCGCCGGGTCCGTGGTGGCCGTGACATCGATGTCATGACTGGCCGCAAGCTGTCGGATGGTGTCCACGGCACGCGACACCGGGTCCTGTTGTTCGGCCACCGGCCCGTGGAATACGAGCACGGCTGTTCTGGGCGGCTGGGCCGCCTGGGCGGCGGCCGCGGGTCGCGGCGCGGCGGTCGCCGCCGTGGCCGTGGCCGTGGCCGGAATCAGTGTGGCGAAGGCCGCTACCGCGGCGAGGGCTCGTCGTACGTCTCTGGTCATCCCCGTCCCCACTTTCGGTCAGCTTCCATGCGTGTGGGTGTGGCCCTGGAACCGGTGGATCGCCTCCTCGGCGCCGGGGGGCATGCTGCCGTCGGCGTTGCGCACCAGGAAGATCCCGGCCATGCCGCCGTCGGAGTGGTTCTGCACGTGGCAGTGGTACATCCACGCGCCGGGTCCGACGCCCTCCCCGGCGAGCACCTGGAACCCGAACGAGCTGCCCGGGTTGAGGTCCTTGTTGTCGATGACCAGGCTCGGGTCGGCCGGTCCCTCCAGCATTCCGGTGCGGTTGTCGGCCCAGCGGTGCGCGTGCAGGTGGAAGGTGTGGAACAGGTTGCCGTGCCCGATGGCGAGCCACTCCACCCGCTGGCCCAGGTTCGCCTCGAACATCGGCGTGTCCGGGGCCATCCGGTTGTTGATCGTCATGTCGTGGAACACGACAGTGAACTGCTTCTCCGGCAGGATGTCGCCGCGGCGGCGGACGATCAGGGCCCCGTACAGGCCCTTCGCGACTCCGGCGGTGCCGTGGTCGGTGCCCATGGCGTGATCGTGGTAGTGCCAGTAGCCGGCGCTGCCCGGCATGTACCGGCGACCCGACGCGGCCACCATCTCGTGGGAGCGCCAGACGTACGTCCGGGTCTCGCCGGGGTTGTTGAACGAGTCGTTGAACGGGCTGCCGTCCGAGTCGGTGCTGTAGTCCACCCCGTGCGGGTGGATGGACAGCCGCTGGGTGGTGGTGTTGACCAGGGTGATCTCCAGGGTGTCACCCTCGTAGATCTCCAGCACGGGCCCCGGCACGGTGGCCTGCCCGGGTGCGAGGCCGTACCCGAACAGCCCGCCGGGCAACTGCTCGGCGTAGATGGTGACCTTCCTGGTCACTCCGGCGGCGGCCCGGGCCGGGCTGCCTCCGAACGCGCCGCCGAGCGTGGGCGCGGACGCGCCCAGCGCCCCGGCGGCGAGCGCCCCGGTGGCGATCAGTGATCGGCGGGACAGGTGACGATGGGAGCCAACGGCGTGATCGTCCATGGGTCTCCGTTCCCGACCGGGCGAAGACGCGACGAGGGCAGGGTGCATCGACCGCCGAGCACAAGGCGGCAGCACGACTGAGGTGAGGATCGTCGCGGACTTCGCTCGGAAGACTCAGAACTTTCGATGGATGAACCCAACTTATGTAATCCATCGACGAAAGTACAGGTCTGATTGCAGGAAGATTACCGCGAGATCACGCCGTGCGTCGATTGACCAGGCGATGTGGAGTGCTCAGACGGTGTGCCGGTCGTCCGTCGGCAGGCCGGGCGCCTCGGGCGGCTCGGGCGACTGGTCAGGCTGACCGAGCCGCTCCACCCGGGTCGGGTCGAGGACCCGGGCGAGGAACGCGCGCGTCCGCTCGTGCTTCGGCGCGCCCAGCACCTCCTGCGGCGGCCCCTGCTCGACCACGACGCCACCGTCCATGAACACGACCCGGTCCGCCACGTCCCGGGCGAACGCCATCTCGTGGGTGACCACCATCATCGTCATGCCGTCCTCGGCGAGCCCCCGCATGACGGTGAGCACGTCGCCGACCAGCTCCGGGTCGAGCGCCGAGGTCGGCTCGTCGAAGAGCATGAGCTTCGGCTCCATCGACAACGACCGGGCGATCGCGGCCCGCTGCTGCTGCCCGCCGGAGAGCTGCGCCGGGAACGCGTCGGCCTTGTCGGTCAGGCCGACACGCTCCAGGTTGGCCCGCGCGATCCGCTCGGCCTCGGCGCGACCGCGCCGCAGCACCCGCCGCTGGGCGATGGTGAGGTTGTTCAGCACGGTCAGGTGCGGAAACAGGTTGAACGACTGGAACACCATGCCGATGCCCCGGCGTACCGCGTCGATCTCGACGTCCGGGTCGGTCATCTCGACGCCGTTCACCCAGATCGTGCCGGCGGTCGGCTCCTCCAGCAGGTCGACGCAGCGCAGCAGCGTCGACTTGCCGGAGCCGGACGGCCCGATGACGCAGACGACCTCGCCCTGGCCGACCTGGAAGTCGATGCCCTTGAGCACCTCGAGCGGCCCGAAGGACTTGTGCAGGTCGCGGATCTCGACGGCGGGACGGGACGGGGTGGTCGTCATGCGGGTCACCGGGCCTTGGCGTAGCGGAGTTCGAGGCGGCGCACCACCTGGGACAGGGGCAGGGTGATGACCAGGTAGGCGAGGCCGGCCACCAGCAGCGGCGTGGCGTTCACCCGGTCGTTGAGCATGTCCCGGCCGAACTTGGTGACCTCGATGGTCTGCGCCGTCACGCCCAGCACGTAGGCCAGCGACGAGTCCTTGGTGAGCAGGATGAGCTCATTGGTCAGCGGCGGGATGACGATCCGGAACGCCTGCGGAATGACGATGGTGCGCATGGCGGTGAAGTGCGACATGCCGAGGGTGCGGGCCGCCTCCATCTGCCCCTTCGGCACGGCCTGGATGCCGGCCCGGATGGTCTCGGCCATGTACGCGGCGGCGGTCAGGCCGAGACCGATCGCGATCGAGCCGAACACGCCGCCGGGAATCTCCCGCTCCGGGAAGGCGATGGGGATGCCGTACCCGACGAGGAAGAGGATCAGCAGCGCCGGCAGACCCCGGAACAGCTCGATGTACGCGGTCGCCAGCCAGCGGTACGGCGCCACCCGGGACAGCCGCATCAGGGCGAGGACGGTGCCGAACACGAGGCCGAAGGCGAACGCGCCCAACGTGTAGAGGATCGTGTTGCGCAGCGCCACGGTGATGATCGTCGGGAACATCGACTCGATGATGTCGACGCGGAAGAACGCGTCCTTGAGCCTGCCCCAGTCCGCGGCGAAGAGCACCGCGGCGATGATCGCGACGAAGACCAGGTACTGGATGCCGAGGGACAGTCGTTCCCGCTGGCGGCGTCGCAGCTTCACGTTGGCTCGTTGCCTTCCCGGAGTGTGCCGACGGGAAGGGCGCGCGTCGCGCGCGCCCTTCCCCACTGAGCTTCGATCAGGCGCTCGGCCGCTTGCCGATCCACTTGGAGTAGATCGCGTCGTACGAGCCGTCCTGCTTGGCCTTGGCCAGCGTCTCGTTGATCTTCTTGAGCAGTTCCGGGTTGCCGTCCTTCTTCACCGAGAACCCGTACTGCTCGCCGGTGTCGAACTCGGCGGTCACCTCGAACCCACCCGGGTTCTTGCGGAGGTACTCGGTCCACACCGGCAGGTCGTTGACGGCGGCCTCGACCTGGCCGTTGGCGACGGCCTGCTGCAGGGCGGCGAGATCCTCGAACTCGACCAGCTGCAGGCCCTTCTCCTTCTCGAACTTCCTGGCGTAGTCACGACCGGTGGTGGCCGCCTGGACGCCGAGCTTCTTGCCCCGCAGGTCGTCGAGCGACTTGTACGGCTTCCCGGTCTTGACCAGCAACGCCTGCGTCGCGTCGAAGTACGGGTCGGAGAAGTTCATCACCTTCTGGCGTTCGGCGGTGATGGTCATGCCGGCGGCCGCCGCGTCGCACTTGCCGGTGTTCAGGTCCTGACCGGACTTGATCCCCTCGAACGGCGTGTCGATGATCGTCTGCTCGACGCCCAGCTCCTTGGCCACGAGGTCCATCACGTCGACGTCGAACCCGGTGACCTTGCCGCTGGCGTCCTTCGACTGGAACGGCGGGTACGGCAGGTGGGTGCAGACGGTCAGCTTGCCGGCCTCGACCAGCTTGACCCCGCTGGCCTGGACCTCGCTGTCATCCTTCTTGGCGCATCCCGCGCTCAACGCCAGAGCGGCGACCGCCGCGACAAGGCCGGCCTGACGGACTGCGCTACGGACTCTCACGAGTGTCCCTCCGGTTCGGCTCCCCTGTGACGGGCAGCCAGGTTGGTGCGAAGACGGTGTGACAGGGGACGGTACCTGATTCGACGAACGGTACCCAGATCACGGGGCGTAGCGGTCGTGCTGCGGTGTCCATCACAGCCCGTGAACGGGACAGGCGGACACGTTCGGGACGACGGGGCGCAGCGGACCCCGACCGTCCGCCGTCGTCCGGTGACCCGAGGCCCGGCCCGCTCCGCCGCGACGAACGGCAGTTGAGTACCCGACCCACCTCGAACGAGTAAGCCGTCGTGCCGGCCACCGCTGCGCCACCACAGAAGCTGGTGGACGATCAGGGGTACCGCCGTCACGGGAATGGGGAAGCAGAACTGACCATCGAGCCGGGTACACCGAGGCGATTCCGGGTGGGAGGGCACGGCTGAGATGGACAGCTACCCCATGACCCCTCAGATGGCCTTCGCGCAGTTCGTCCGCCAGGCCGTCGACGACGCCCGCGAGGAGCACGGTTGGACCGTCGGCGACATCGCGCAGCACACCGGCGTCAGCCGCTCGACGCTGTTCCGCTGGCTCGCCGGTGACTGGCAGCGCTACCCCGAGTTGGCGAAGGTGCGCAGCCTCTGCGCCACCCTCGACCTCTCCATCGCCGCCGCGATCCGGCCGCTCGCGATGCCGAACGCCGCCGTGACGCCCCGGGTGCTGGCGGAGGTCGAGGCGGACATGGGCAGCATCCGCCGGCGGTTGCTCGACGACACGGTCTCCGCCGCGGACAAGCGCCAGATCCGGGAGCTTCTCCGCCGTCTCGCCGGCCGCGACCTCCCGGTCGAGGGAGCGTCGCCGTCCACGACCGGCTCCGGCGCCACCCCGCCCTCCCCGTCGCAGGCAGGTGCGTCCCGCCGGTAGCTCGATCGGACGGGCGCCGCAGGGCCGGCCGACCTCAGCGCGCGGCAACTCCGCCGGCCTCAGCGCGTAGCGCAGCCAGCCTCAGCGCGCGGCGCGAGCCGGCCTCAGCACGGTGACGCGACCCGGCCTCAGCGCGGGACGCAGCCGGCCTCAGCGCGTGGCGCGGCCCGGGCGGCCCGGGCCGGTGCCGGAACGCCGGGAACCGATGCGGGGAGCCCGCACCACCGGGGAGCTGCCGGCTCCGGGGCGGAAGTCCCGTGCCGCGGCGGCCACCATGTCGTCGGGATCGCCTTCGAGCGTCCGCCGGACGTGCGCCGGGATGATCTCCGACGTGGCCATCGCCAGCCGGACCTGCACCGAACGGTCGTCGACCAGGGCCGCCAGATCCTCCTCGTCCAGCTCCAGCGCGCGGACCAGCGCGGCCCGCACGTCGACCGCCGGGTCCCTGGCCAGGGCGCTGCGCTGCGCGGCGGTGGTCCGCGGGTTGCGGGCGAGCCCCTTGCGGACGCGGACGGTGCGGTCGGCCAGCAGGGCGACGATGACGTCCGGATCGTGGGTGTGCGTGGCGAGTCGTTCCCGCACCTCGGGTGAGACGTCGTCGACCAGCTGGGCCGCCAGCTCGGGCTCCAACTCGCGGGTCTCGGCGAGCAGGCCCCGAAGCTCCTTGTCGGGTGCGGCTGCCATCACCCGGCGGACCGACTCGTCGCAGGCCGGGTTGCCGGCGACGGCCCAGCGGACCCACCGGTCCGCGTCCTTGACCAGACGCAGGAGATTGCCGACCGAGGTCGCGGGATTGCGCGCCACGGCCTCCCGGACATGACGATCATGGTCGCGGGTCAACGACCGCAGGGCCTGCGCGGGCGCGTCCGGCCGGGCCGCGACCGCCTTGCGGACCGCGACCGACGCGTCGGACGCCAGGTCGATGAGGGTCATCTGTGGCGTTGTGGGGTCGTGTGCGACGGCGAGCCGCGCGTCCGCCCCATCACCGATCGGACGGTCGGCCGCCGTGCCCGACCCGCTGTCCCGGTCGGCCCCGCCGACGTGCTGCTGCTTGCCCATGGGCGCAATCATGGCACGCGCCGGACCGGACCCCGCGCGGCAAGCCCGCTCGCAGCCCCTGGTCCGCGGCGAGCCGCCGAGGGTCAGTCCTGGCGCGGAGCCACCAGGCCGGACTCGTACGCGACGACCACGAGTTGGGCGCGGTCGCGGGCGTGCAGCTTGGCCATGGCCCGGTTGATGTGGGTCTTGGCGGTCAGTGGGCTGATCACCATCCGCGTGGCGATCTCGTCGTTCGACAGGCCCTGGGCGACCAGGACGACGGCTTCGCGTTCCCGGGTGGTCAACTCCCGCAGGCCGGTCGGGGCCCGCAGGTGGCGCGGCTCGGCGACGTACCGGTCGATGAGCCGGCGGGTGATCGACGGCGCGAGCAGCGCGTCACCCCGCGCGGCGACGCGTACGGCATGCAGGAAGTCCTCCGGCTCGATGTCCTTGACGAGGAAGCCTGCGGCGCCGGCGCGCAGCGCGTGGAAGACGTGTTCGTCGAGGCCGTAGTTGGTCAGGATCACGACGTGCACCCCGGCCAGGGCCGGGTCCGCGGCGATGAGCCGGGTCGCCTCGATGCCGTCCAGCACCGGCATCTGGATGTCGATGAGCGCGATGTCGGGCAGGTGACGCCGGGCGAGGGCGACCCCCTCGCGGCCGTCGGCGGCCTCGGCCACCACCTCGATGTCGTCCTCGATGTCGAGGAGCGCGCGGAAACCGCTGCGCAGCAGCGCCTGGTCGTCGACCAGCAGGACGCGGATCATCCGGGCGGACCGACGGGAAGTTCCGCGTGGACGGTGAAGCCACCCTCGTCCCGCGGCGCCGCGTGGAGGCGACCGCCCAGGGCGGTGACCCGTTCGCGCATCCCGAGCAGCCCGACTCCGGGCTTTGGCACGGTGGCCAGCGTGGCCGTGCCGTCGTCGTCGACGCGGATCGCCAGGGCGTCCGGACGGTAGTCGACGCGGACCGACGCCGTGGCCGCGGCGGCGTGGCGGGCGACGTTGGTGAGGGACTCCTGCACGATCCGGTAGGCCGTCCGGTCCACCGCCGCCGGCACGGCCTGTCGTTCGCCCTCGACCGTCAACGTCGCGTCCAGCCCGGCCATCCGGGCCCGCTGCACCAACTCCGGCAGGTGTTCGAGGCCGCGCGGCGGGTTCCTGCCGTCGTCCCGCAGGGCCTCCAGGGTCGCGCGCAACTCCCGGCTCGCCTCACGGCCGGCCTCCCGGATCGCCAGCAGCGCCTCCGGCACCGCCTCGCCGCGTCGGCGGGCCAGGTGGACGGCCACCTCGGCCTGCACCTTGATGATCGAGATCTGGTGGGTGAGGGAATCGTGCAGCTCCCGCGCGATGTGCAGCCGCTCCTCGTCGGCGCGGCGGCGCGCGGTCTCCTCCCGGGTGCGCTCGGCCTCGTCGGCCCGCCGCTCGGCCTGCCGCAACGCCTCACCGGCGGCGGCGGCGGCGCTCAGCC
>NZ_JBFAPG010000121.1:0-13745 GCF_040675595.1 Micromonospora sp. NPDC049580 | reverse complement strand
GACTCGCTGCTGGCCAAGGTGATCGTCTGGGCGCCCGACCGGGAGCTGGCGCTCAACCGGCTGGAGCGTGCCCTGGAGGAGTTCGACATCGCCGGTCCGGGCGAGGTGGTCCGGATGGGCGGCACCGCCCGGCTCGCGGTGCGGGTGGACGCCGCCTGGCGGGTGCACGTGCTCGTCGCCGAACTGGCGCAGCGCGGACTGGCCGCGAGCTGGGAGCCGACCGAGGACGAGCGACACACCGTCCGGACGTCGTACACCCGGCTGTTGAAGCCGCTCGCGGTCGCCTGGCTGCACGGCCCGGCGAAGCGCCCGCCGGCCGTCTTCCACCTGACCGGCCGGCGGCTGCGGCTCTGGCTCGCCGCCGCCGGGACGCCGGAACCGCCCAGCGGCTTCCTGCTGCGGCTCGGCGAGGGCGACCAGGAGTCGTGGGACGCGATCGGCGCCGCCCTCGCTGCCGCCGGCCTGGCCGGCACGTTGCTCGGCCCCGGCGAGGGCGGCCCGGCGTACCGGATCACCGGCCGGCGCCGGTTGGCGCGGCTCGCCGAGCTGGTCGGCCCACCGCCACCGGCGGCGCCAACGGACGCCTGGCCCTGACCGTGGTTCCGCCGCTCGTCGGCGTCGATCTTGGAGTTGTGGTGGTGGACGTACTTCTCTTTCGGGGCCTAAACGCCCACCACAACCCCATGATCGATGTGAGCGGGGGTGGCGCGGGGTGAGGGCGGGTGAGGTGTCTGGTGTTGGACAGCTGGGCTTGAATGGGCCGGTTGGGGTCCGCCATCGTCACAGTGACCCGCTTCGAGCCCTACTCACGGTGTACGGTGGCGCCGTCCGGCAGTGCCGAGCACGGCGGGGCGGGAGTTGACCGCCGCGCCGCAGCGGATTGCCGCCCGCGAAACCCGAAACGCGGACGGCGCGTTACGTTGGACATCCGGACCGCCGGTGCCGCGGCGGGGTCGAGAGCGGTCGCTGTCGTAGGCGCCGGCAGGCCACGAGCAGGAGTGAGGTCGACAGAGACGTGCCGAGCAAAGCTGGAACCACCCGTCTGGTCATCGTCGAGTCACCGGCGAAGGCTAAGACGATCTCGGGCTACCTCGGCCCGGGGTACGTCGTGGAGGCCAGCTTCGGTCACGTCCGCGACCTGCCGCGCAACGCCGCCGACGTGCCGGCGAAGTACAAGGGCGAGGCCTGGGCCCGCCTCGGGGTGGACGTGGACAACGGCTTCCACGCCCTCTACGTCGTCTCCGCCGACCGCCGGCAGCAGATCAGCAAGCTGGTGAAGCTCGCCAAGGAGGTCGACGAGATCTTCCTGGCCACGGATGAGGACCGCGAGGGCGAGGCGATCGCCTGGCACCTGGTGGAGACGCTCAAGCCCAAGGTTCCGGTCAAGCGGATGGTCTTCCACGAGATCACCAAGCCGGCGATCCAGGCGGCGGTGGCCAACCCCCGGGAGATCGACCGCGACCTGGTCGATGCCCAGGAGGCCCGGCGGATCCTCGACCGGCTCTACGGCTACGAGGTCTCCCCGGTGCTGTGGAAGAAGGTCATGCCGAAGCTCTCGGCCGGCCGGGTGCAGTCCGTGGCGACCCGCATCGTGGTCGAGCGGGAGCGGCAGCGGATGGCCTTCCGCACCGCCGAGTACTGGGACATCCTGGCCACCCTCGCCGTGGCGAACGCCGGTGAGGGGCCGCGCGCCTTCAACGCCACCCTGATCGCGCTGAACGGCGACCGGATCGCCACCGGTAAGGACTTCGAGCCCACCACGGGTCGGGTCCGGGCCGGCGCTGGCGTGGTCCACCTGGACGAGGGCGGTGCCCGAGGGCTCGCGGCCCGCCTCGACGGGCGGCCGTTCACCGTCACCCGGGTCGAGGAGAAGCCCTACCGCCGTCGCCCGTACGCGCCGTTCATCACCTCGACCCTCCAGCAGGAGGCGGCCCGCAAACTGCGGCTGTCCTCGCAGCAGACGATGCGCACCGCGCAGCGCCTGTACGAGAACGGCTACATCACCTATATGCGTACCGACTCGGTCAACCTGTCGGAGACCGCCATCTCGGCGGCCCGCCGGCAGATCGTCGAGCTGTACGGCGAGCGCAGCGTTCCGCCGGAGCCGCGCCGCTACACCGGCAAGGTGAAGAACGCGCAGGAGGCGCACGAGGCGATCCGCCCGGCGGGGGACAACTTCCGCACCCCGGGCGAGGTGGCCAAGGAGCTGTCCGCCGAGGAGTTCAAGCTCTACGAGCTGATCTGGCGGCGCACCATCGCCTCGCAGATGACCGACGCCGTCGGTTCCAGCGTGTCGGTGCGCATCCGCGCGGTCTCCACCTCCCAGGAGGAGGCCGACTTCGGCGCGACCGGCAAGACCATCACCGACCCGGGCTTCCTGCGCGCGTACGTCGAGTCCAGCGACGACGAGAACGCCGAGGCCGAGGACGCCGAGCGCCGGCTGCCCACCCTGGTCAAGGACCAGCCGCTGACCGCCGACGAGTTGGCCGCGCAGGGCCACCACACCCAGCCGCCGTCGCGCTACACCGAGGCGTCGCTGGTCAAGGCCCTGGAAGAGCTGGGCATCGGCCGCCCGTCCACCTACGCGTCGATCATGCAGACGATCCAGGACCGGGGGTACGTCACCAAGCGCGGCCAGGCGATGATCCCCACGTTCCTGGCCTTCGCGGTGATCGGGCTGATGGAACGGCACTATCCCCGCCTGATCGACTACGACTTCACCGCCAGCATGGAGAACGAGCTGGACGAGATCGCCGGCGGTGACCACGCCGCGGTCGACTTCCTCACGGCGTTCTACTTCGGCAGCTCCAACGGCGCCGGCGACCAGGACATCGCCCGCTCCGGCGGCCTCAAGAAGCTGGTCACCGAAAACGTCAGCGAAATCGACGCCCGCAGCGTCAACTCCATCCCGCTCTTCACCGACGACGACGGGCGCGAGGTCGTCGTGCGGGTCGGCCGGTACGGGCCGTACCTGCAACGGGAGCTGCCCGGCGGCGAGCAGCCGGCACCGGCTGCCGAGGGTGAGGAGGGCGGCACCCAGGGTGACCGGGCGCCGATCCCCGAGGGCCTGGCCCCGGACGAGCTGACCCCGGAGAAGGTGCACGAGCTGTTCCTCGGCGGCAGCGGCGAGCGCAAGCTCGGCGACGACCCCGCCACCGGCGAGCCGATCGTGCTCAAGTCCGGCCGCTTCGGCCCGTACGTGTCCAGCGGCGAGCGGAAGTCGTCGCTGCTGCGCTCGCAGACACCGGACTCGCTCTCCCTGGAGGAGGCGCTGCGGCTGCTCAGCCTGCCCCGGCTGGTGGGCGTCGCGCCCGACGGCGTCGAGGTGTTCGCCAACAACGGTCGCTACGGCCCGTACGTGAAGCGGGGCGAGGAGTTCCGCTCGCTGGAGTCCGAAGAGCAGATGTTCACGGTCGGCCTGGACGAGGCGTTGGCCCTGCTGGCCGCCCCGAAGACCCGGGGCCGGCGGGCTGCCGCGCCGCCACTGCGGGAGATGGGCGTCGACCCGGCGACCGAGAAGCCGCTGGTGATCAAGGACGGCCGGTTCGGCCCGTACGTCACCGACGGCGAGTTCAACGCGTCGCTGCGGCGCGGACAGACTCCGGAGGCGCTGACCCTGGAGGAAGCCTCCGAGATGCTCGCCGAGAAGCGGGCCAAGGGCCCGGCGCCGCGCAAGAAGGCGGCGGCCAAGAAGGCACCGGCGAAGAAGGCCACGGCGACCAAGAAGACGGCCGCCGCCAGCAAGTCCACGGCCGCGAAGAAGACAACGACCGCCAAGGCGACGGCGAAGAAGGCGGCCCCGAAGAAGGCGGCCCCGAAGAAGGCCACCGCCAGTCCTGCCGAGAAGTGACAGCCAGCACGCCACCCCTAATGGGTTAAATGTCCAAATCGGTGGCGGGGCTCTGGTGTGGACTGCCTAACGTGAGGGGATGTTCGCAGCCCCTGTTTCGCGCCGCCGTGCGCTCGTCGGCGCTGCGGCGGGCACGCTGCTGCTCGCCGTGGTCGCGGTCGGCATCCGGACGATGGACGCGGGCAGCCCCTCGCCGGCCGGCGCCACCGCGTCGCACGCTCCCCCGCAGACCGTCGCCCCCGGGCCGTCCACCGGGCCCACCCGGGATCCGGCCAACCGGCGGACCGTGCGACTCGTCGCCGCGGGTGACGTTCTGATCCATCCAGCGGTGACCGACCAGGCGCGCCGGGACGGTGCCCGTGCCGGCGGCATGGACTTCGCCCCGATGTTCGCCGGGGTCGCCCCGGCGGTCCGCGGCGCCGACCTGGCGCTGTGCCACCTCGAGACGCCACTGGCCGATCCCGCCGGCCCGTTCGCCGGCTATCCGTCGTTCAACGCGCCCCCGCAGGTGCTCGACGGGCTGCGCGCCACCGGATTCGACGGCTGCTCGACCGCCTCCAACCACACCCTCGACCAGGGCGCCGACGGGGTGGCCCGGACAATCCGCGCCCTCGACGCCGCCGGGCTGGGGCACACCGGCAGCGCCCGCAGCGCCGCCGAAGCGGCCCGGCCCCGGATCTACCAGGTCGGCGACGTCCGCGTCGCCCACCTGGCGTACAGCCTGAACTTCAACGGGCTGAGCCGCCCCCCGGGCAAGCCGTGGCTGGCCAACCTGATCGATCCGCCCGAGATCCGCGCCGCCGCCCACAAGGCGCGCGCCGCCGGCGCCGACATCGTCGTGCTCAGCCTGCACTGGGGTACGGAGTATCAGCACCTGCCGGACGCCGACCAGCGCGCCTGGGCCCGGCAGTTGATCTCGTCGCCCGACGTGGACCTCATCCTGGGCCATCACGCCCACGCGGTGCAGCCGTTCCAGCGCTTCGGCGACAAGTGGGTGGTCTTCGGCATGGGCAACGAACTGGCCCGGCACGAGGAGCCGATCGACGACAACCGCGAGGGTGTGATGGCCCGGGCGACCTTCACCGAGACCGCGCCGGGGCGCTGGACGGTGACCCGGATGGAGGCACTGCCAACGTGGACCGACCTGGCGCCGGCCCTCCGGCTGGTCGACCTGACCGCAGCGCTTGCCGACCCGGGCACCCCGCCAGGTCTGCGGGGCGACTACCGGGCGGCGTACCAGCGGGTGCTCGGCTACGTCCGGGCTCTCGGTGCCGGCACGGACCAGGTGGAGGCGTCGGGCGGCTGAGCGCCTCCGCCGAGGACGCGGTCGAGGTGGGCGTTGGCGAACCGGTGGTCGGGGTCCAGGCGGTCGCGTACGGCCAGGAAGTCGCCGAACCTCGGGTAGGCGGGGGCCAGGCTGGCGGCGTCCCGGTAGTGCAGCTTGCCCCAGTGCGGGCGGCCACCCAGCCCGGCGGCCACCTCCTCGAAGGCCCGGAAGTACGGCTCGTACGGCGTGCCGACGTACTGGTGCACAGCGATGTACGCGGAGTCCCGACCGTAGCCGTGCGACAGCCAGATGTCGTCGGCGGCGGTGAACCGCACCTCGACCGGGAAGAGCACCTTGAACGGCAGCCCGTCGACGATCCGCTGCAGCGCGGCGAGCGCCTCGGGTAGCGCCTCGCGGGGCAGGCCGTACTCCATCTCCACGAAGCGGACCCGGCGTGGGGTGCAGAACACCCGGTCGGAGCGCCCGGTGTACTGCCGTTCGGTGAGTGCGCGGGCGGAGACGGCGCTGATGCCGGGTGCCAGCGCCGGCACGGCTCGGCCGATCCGGCAGGCGCCGGCGAAGACCGTGTTGGACAGGAAGTCGTCGTCCAACCAGCCGCGCCA
This sequence comes from Micromonospora sp. NPDC049580, assembly GCF_040675595.1. Classification (NCBI taxonomy): domain Bacteria; kingdom Bacillati; phylum Actinomycetota; class Actinomycetes; order Micromonosporales; family Micromonosporaceae; genus Micromonospora; species Micromonospora sp. NPDC049580. The sequence continues at coordinate 8,005 of NZ_JBFAPG010000121.1, read as the reverse complement.
GCGGGACAGCGGCCGGTCGTTGGCGGGTACCCGGTCGTTGGTCTTGACCTGGACCCGGGACGTGTAGGGGAACCAGTAGAACTCGACGTGGTCGTGGCCGCCGATCAGAGTGGGCAGGCCGGCGAGCACATCGGCCAGCGCGGCGGGCCGTTCGTGGGCGTGCAGGACGAAGGCGTCGACGCAGCGCAGCGTCACCTCGACCAGCACCCCGAGCGCGCCGAGCGACACCCGGGCGGCGGCGAAGACGTCCGGGTGCTCGTCGGCGGAGCAGCGCAGCACCTCTCCGCTGCCGGTGACCAGAGTGATCGCCTCGACGAAGGTGGACAGGCAGCCGTAGCCGGCGCCGGTGCCGTGGGTGCCCGTGGAGATTGCGCCGGCGACGGTCTGCGCGTCGATGTCACCGAGGTTGGGCAGGGCGAGGCCGTGCCGGGCGAGCAGGCTGTTGAGCGTGTGCAGGGTCATTCCGGCCGGTACGGTGACGAGCCGGTTCGCGACGTCGACGCTGACGGTGGTGTCCAACTCGGACAGCTCCATCCGCCGGTCGTCGGCGAGCGCGATGGCGGTGAAGGAGTGGCCGCTGCCGGTCACCCGGATCCGGCGGCCCTCGGCGGCGGCGGCACGGACGGCCTCGGTGACGTCGGCCACCGAGCCGGGGCGGAGGATGGCGGTGGCGGAGCCGCGCTGGTTGCCGGCCCAGTTGGACCAGGGGGCGGTGAGCGGTGCCGTGTCGACCATGCGCGCTCCTCATTCATGAATATGAACTGACTTCATATCAGGAACGTTGTACCTGGTAAATACCGCAATTGCGATCCGCTCGTTGTACCGGTAGTCACGGACTCGTGACGTGGAGATATGTTCATCCGTCGAAGGGGGGTGGCGCCGAGTGTCCACACCAGCCGCCACGACCGGGCCGCTGCGCCGCGTACCGGTGCAGGGTCGAAGTGTCGCGCGGGTACAGCGCATGTTGGATGCCTGCGCCGAACTCGTCGACGAGGTGGGGTACGAGGGTCTGACCACGACCCTGCTCGCCGAGCGGGCCGAAGTGGCGATCGGGTCGGTCTATCAGTTCTTCCCGGACAAGCGGGCGATCGTGCAGGCGTTGACCCTGCGCACGATGGAGTCCTACCTGCAGCGGCTCGACGAGCGCTTCGCCTCCGACGAGATGACCCACTGGTGGGACGGCGTCGACGCGGGCATCGACGAGTACATCACGATGCACCGCACCGTCCCGGGCTTTCGTACTCTGCACTTCGGCGACGTGGTCGACCTGCACCTGCTCGATGAGCAGCGGGACAACAACGGCGTGATCGCCGACCAGTTGGCGCGGGTGCTCACCGAGCGCTTCGGGCTCACCGACGTGCCGAAGCTGCGCTTCGTCCTGGAGATCGCGGTGGAGGCCGCCGACGCGCTGATCAAGCTCGCGTTCCGGCGGAAGTCCGACGGCGACGAGCGGGTGCTGCTCGAGGCGAAGGCGCTGATCCGGGAGTACCTGCATCGCCAGGTCGACGGGCGCGACAGTGGCCACCCCGCCGACGAGCAGCAGACCGAGGCCGTCCAGCACGCCTGAGTCGGCGCGCGGGGCGGCCCGTCAGAGGAACGCGTGGCCCTCGCCCCGGTAGGTGGGCACGGTCGCCACGATCGCGTCCCCCTCGACCAGGTGCAGCTCGTTGACCCGTTCGCACAGCTCACCGGCCTTGGCGTGCCGGAACCACACCCGGTCGCCGACCCGCAGGGTGGCCGCCGCCGCGCCGGAGAGCGGGGTCTGCACCTCGCCGGCTCCCTCCGTGGCGACGAGCTTCAGGCCGGCCGGCAGCCACGGCCGGGGCAGCCGGCTGTCGGCGGCCTGGCCGGAGGCGATCCAGCCGCCGCCGAGCACCGTCGCCAGCTCCGGCGTCGGCCGGCGGACCACCGCGCAGGCGAAGAACGCCGCCGGGGTGGGCCGCCACGCGCGGTACGCGTCGAACAGCGTCGGCCCGTACAGGCCCGATCCCGCGGTGACCTCGGTGACCGCGGGATCGGCGCTGGTCGCGGCCACGCTGCCGGTGCCGCCGCCGTTGACGAACTCCAGGTCGGCGTGCTCGCGTACCGCCGCCACCGCCGCACCCCGGCGGGCCAGCAACTCGCGGTACGACCCGCGCTGGGCCAGCCGGATCGCGCCGGCCAGCAGCGTCCGCCCCGGCGGCGCGTCGCCCAGGCCGGCGATCTGCGCCTCGTACGACATGAGCCCGACCAGCCGGAAGCCGGCGCGGCCGGCGACGGTGGCGGCGAGCGCGCCGGCCGCCCGGGCGCTGTGCACCGGTGAGCGGCGGACGCCGACGTGCACCCCGCGCAGTGGTCGCCAGGAGGCGTCCAGGTCCAGGCAGAGGCGCAGCTCGGCGCGCTGCCCCGGGGCTCGGACGGTGTCGATGAAGTCCAGTTGCCCGGTGCCGTCGATCATCAGCGTGATCGCGGCGGCGAGCGTCGGGTCGGCGGCCAGCTCGGCGAGGGCCGCCCGGTCGGCGCTCGGGTACGCGACCAGCACGTCGTCGCTCATGCCGGCGCGGACCAGCCAGATCGCCTCGGGCAGGGTGAACGCCATCACGCCCTGCCAGCCGGGGCGGGCGAGCGCCCGGCCGATCAGCTCCCGGCTGCGCACCGACTTGCTGGCCAGCCGGAGCGGCTTGCCGGCGGCGCGGTCGGCCAGGGCCGCCGAGTTGGCGTCGAAGGCGGTGAGATCCACCACGGCGTACGGGGGGTCGAGATGGGCGGTCGCCCGGTCCAGGCGGTCGCGCAGTTTGTCGCTTTCGATGGCCACGTGTGCACGCTAACTGTCCGACGGTGAATGCGAAATACCCTCGCGTACGTCCCGGGCTGCGGCCGGCGCCCCCGGCGGCCTAGGCTCAGCGAGCAGGAGAATGTCGCCGGTGGGGCGGCCCCCACCGGGTCTAGAGTGTTCCACCGGGGGTGCCCAGCGATGGGCCGGCACGTGGAGGTACGGCCATCGAAAGCCAGAACAGCGGCGAGTCGCCCGGCGTGTCGCGCGCGGGTGACCAGTCGGGCAACGCCGCCAACCAGTCCAGCTCCGGTCAGGTCGATCCGTCCGGCTACGCCGCGATCCGCTCGGTTCTGCGGATCAGGCCGTTCCGGCGGCTCTGGATCGTGCTCGGCGCGGCCTCCTTCGGCGACTGGCTCGGTCTGCTGGCCACCGCTCTCTTCGCCGCCTCCCAGGTGCAGGGCAGCACCGCCCAGGGCGCCGCGTTCGGCGGTGTGACCGCGATCCGGCTGCTGCCCGCGCTGGTGCTCGGCCCGGTGGCCGGCGTCTTCGCCGACCGGTTCGACAGGCGCTGGACGATGGTCATCTGCGACCTGCTGCGCTTCGTCCTATTCGCGTCCATTCCGCTCTACGCCCTCAGCGGCGCCCCGGGCGGCCTGGTGGTCGGCTGGGCGCTGATCGCCACCTTCCTGATCGAGTCGATCACCCTGCTCTGGATCCCGGCCAAGGAGGCCGCGGTCCCCAACCTCATCCCGCGGGCCCGGCTGGAGGCGGCCAACCAGCTCACCCTGATCACCACGTACGGCCTCACCCCGGTCGCCGCCGCCGTCGGCCTGGCCGTGCTCGATCGCGGCGTCCGTGGTGCCGTCGGCGGCGACCTGCCCTCCTGGGCGGAACCGGCCCAGCTCGCGCTCTGGTTCAACTCCTTCACCCGGCTCGCCACCGCACTGGTGGTGGCCTTCGGGATCAAGGAGATCAGCGAGGCACAACGCGGTGAGGCCGGGCGTTCCGAGCAGAGCATGTTCCGGCAGTTCTCCGAGGGCTGGAAGTACATCGGCCAGACCCCGCTCGTGCGTGGTCTGGTGCTGGGCATCTTCGGGGCGTTCGCCGGTGGCGGCATCGTGGTCGGCACGGCCAAGTTCTTCGCCAGCTCGCTGGGCGCTGGCGACGCCGCGTTCTCGCTGCTCTTCGGCGCCATCTTCGTCGGTCTGGCCCTCGGCATCGGGCTCGGCCCGATGATCGTGAAGGACATGTCCCGGCGTCGGTGGTTCGGTATGAGCATCGTGCTGGCCAGCGCCGCCGTGATGACCCTCGCCTTCGCCATCCACCTGTCCATGGCGATCGTCGGAGCGGTCCTGGTCGGCGCCGGCGCCGGGATGGCCTTCCTGGCCGGCACCACGCTGCTGGGCGGCGAGGTGGCCGACGAGGTGCGCGGCCGGGTCTTCGCGGTCGTGCAGATCGGCACCCGGCTGGTGCTGATCCTGGCCATCGGGCTGAGCAGCGTGTTGGTCGGCGTCGGCGGCTCCCGCAAACTGACAATCGCCGACCTCGGCATCTCCGTCTCCTCCACCCGCCTGCTGCTGCTCGCCGCCGGTGCCGCCGGCATCTTCGCCGGGATCAGCGCCTTCGGCCAGATGGACGACAAGAAGGGCGTCCCCGTCCTCGCCGACCTGTGGGGCTCGATCCGTGGTCGCCCGCTGATGCCCTCCGAGCCGTTCGTCTCCGCCGGGCTCTTCGTGGTGTTCGAGGGCGGCGAGGGCGCCGGCAAGTCCACCCAGCTCACCGCGCTCGCCGAGCGGCTGCGCGGCCAGGGGCACGACGTCCTGGTCACCCGCGAACCGGGGGCCACGGCCGTCGGCCAGCGGATCCGGTCGCTGGTGCTGGACACCTCCGGCGACGAGGCGCCCTCCCCGCGCGCCGAGGCGCTGCTCTACGCCGCCGACCGGGCGCACCACGTGGCCGCCGTCGTTCGGCCCGCGCTGGTCCGTGGCGGTGTGGTGATCAGCGACCGGTACGTCGACTCGTCGCTCGCGTACCAGGGCGCCGGGCGGACGCTGCCGGTCGACGAGGTCTCCTGGCTCTCCTCCTGGGCCACCGGTGGGCTCAAGCCGGACCTGGTGGTGCTGCTCGACGTCGAGCCGCGGACCGGCCTGTCCCGGGTGGCCTCGCGCAACGCGGGCGCCGACCGGCTCGAGGCGGAGTCGATCGCCTTCCACGAGCGCGTCCGCTACGCGTTCCTGGACCTCGCCGCCGCCGACCCGAAGCGCTACCTGGTGCTCGACGCGTCCCGGCCGGTCGACGAGATCACTCAGCTGGTGGTCCGGCGCGTACAGGAGATGCTGGGCAAGCCGGGCGGCATCGTGCACCCCCGCCCCGCGCAGGGCCCGGACACCTCGGTGCAGCCGGAGTTATCCGACGCGGAGCTGGTGACGATGGAGCACAAGACCTGATGCCGGACGTCTTCGCCGATCTGGTCGGCCAGGACGAGGCGGTCGCCGAACTGCGCCGGGCCGCCGGCGCGGCGGCGGCCGTGCTGCGCGCTGGCGCGGCCGACCGGACGCCCGCGCTGATCGCCGCCGGCCCGGCCAGCGAGGCCGCTCCCGAGACCGGTGGCACCGAGCCCGGCGCGCTGGACCCGTCCACCGGGATGACGCACGCCTGGATCTTCACCGGGCCGCCCGGTTCCGGTCGCTCGGTCGCCGCCCGGGCCTTCGCCGCCGCCCTCCAGTGCACGTACGGCACCGGCTGCGGCGAGTGCCCCGGCTGCCACACCACGATGGGCGGCACCAACGCCGACGTCCGGATGGTGGTGCCGGAGGGGCTCTCGATCGGCGTCGGCGAGATGCGCGCGCTGGTGCTGCGCGCGGCAAGCACCCCGTCCGGCGGGCGCTGGCAGGTGGTGGTCATCGAGGATGCCGACCGGCTCACCGAGGCGGCCGGCAACGCGCTGCTCAAGGCCATCGAGGAGCCGCCACCGCGTACGGTCTTCCTGCTCTGCGCCCCGTCCACCCACCCGGACGACATCTCGGTGACCATCCGGTCGCGCTGTCGTGTCGTACCCCTGCGGCAGCCGCCGGCCGCGGCGGTGGCCGAGGTGCTGGTCCGTCGGGACGGCATCGCGCCCGACGTGGCGCAGTGGGCGGCGGCGGCCGCGCAGGGGCACGTGGGTCGGGCTCGCCGGCTGGCCCGCGATCCGGAGGCCCGCAAGCGGCGTGAGGCGGTCCTCGCCGTGCCGCGCCGGCTGACCGGCGTCGGCGCGGCGTTCGACGCGGCGTCCGCGCTGATCGAGGCGGCCGAGGCGGAGGCTGAGGCGTCGGTGTCCGAGGCGGACGCGACCGAACGGGCCGCGCTGGAGACCGCGCTCGGCGCGGGCGGCACCGGCCGGGGCGCGGCCGGCGCGATGCGCGGTGCCGCCGGGCAGCTCAAGGAGTTGGAGAAGCGGCAGAAGTCGCGGGCCACCCGGGCCCAGCGGGACGCGTTGGACCGCGCGCTCGTCGACCTGGCCGGCTTCTACCGGGACGCGCTCACCATGGCGCTGCGGGCCCCGGTCGATCCCGTGCACACCGACACCGCCGCGCTGGCCGGCGCGGGGGCCCAGAAGTGGGACGCCGAGGGGTCGCTGCGCCGGCTGGAGGCCGTCCTCGCCTGCCGGGCGGCGATCGAGGCGAACGTCAAGCCACGGATCGCGGTCGAGGCGATGATGCTCGCCCTCTGGAAGGGCTGACCCGCAGCTCCAGCCGGTTGTCCACAGCCATCGACACGCGCGATTGCTGTGCGGTACGGTCCGGTGTGCCGTGGTGACGGTGACGGCACGCTCAGTGAGGGGCCATCCGGGAGGAGTCGCCGATGCCGCGGGGGGAGATCGACGAGGCCTGGATCGAGGAGGCGGTGCGGCGCTACCGCCGCATCGAATCGCTGCAGGCCGAGTTCGACCAGGCCGTGTCGACCGTCGAGGTCACCGTCCGGTCGCCGGACGGGTTGGTCGAGGTGGTGGTCACCGCCGGTGGGCGGATCACCGACGTCCGGTTCCTCGGGCCGCTGCACACCCGCAGCCCACGAGACGTGGCGGGCTCGGTGCAGGCCGCCGTCACCGCGGCCGCCGACGCCGCCGAGTGGGCCCGGGAGAAGCTGCACAACGAGACGTTCGCCGCCTACCGACCGCTCGCGGGGGCCTGACATGGACACACTGCGCGCGCTCTCCGCCCGGCTCGACGAGGCGAGCGCCACGCTGACCACCCTGTCCCACACGGTCACCGCCAGCGACCCGGCCCAGGCCGCGTTCGGCACGGACGCCCCGGGCCGCCCCGGCGAGATCGGTCGCGCGCTGCACCGACAGTGGACCGCCGCCACCGACGACCGGGCCCGCGAGGCACGGGCCGCCGCCGCTCGGCTCGCCGCCGCCGCCTCGGCGGTCCGCGAGGCCGCCGACCGGTACGCCGAGGTCGACCGCGCCGCCCGCCGCCGGATCATCGGGGAGCCGTGATGGACCCACTGGACCGGCTCGCCGAGCCCGGCCTCGACCTGCTCCACCGGGTGGACGCGTTGCTCGCGGCCGGCGTTCCCGAGGGCCACCGGGTCTGGCCTCTGCTGCGCCGGATGCAGGTGCTGCCGGGTGACGCCGTCCGGGGCTTCCTCGACCTGCACCCGGCGCCGCTGGCCAGCGCCGGGCACGCGGTGCGCCGGCTGGTCCGGGGGTACGACGACGTTGGCGCGGCCCTCACCGACCCGGTGCTCTGGTCCGGTCCGGCCGCCTCGGCGTACGGGCAGGAACGCGCCGCGCTGCTGCGCCATCTCGACGAGGGCCCGGAGAGCCTCATCGGGCGACTGGAATCCACCGCCGGGTACGCGGACGCCCTCGCCGACTGGGTGGAGGGCAGCCGCCTCGCCCTGGCCCGAACGATGGCCGACGTGCTGCGCTCGGCCGAGGCGGTGGCCGTGGTCACCGCCACCGCCACCGGCCCGCCGGCCCGCCTGACGCCGGTCGGGCCGGGTGTCGCCGACGCGGCCGAGATCGCCGCGCGGGTGCTGGCGGTGCTGTGCGTCGCGTACGACGGCGCCGAGACACTGCTGCGCCAATGGGCGCCGAGCCTGGCCGAGTCCACCTGGCGGTCGTCGATGGACGCCCGTCCCCGCTACGACCAGCCCACCCGGGTCGGCTGGTAGCCGATCGCCGCGTCCCCCGACAGGCCACGGCGTCGCTCGCGGGCGCCCGTTGGCGCAGCAGTGTCTCGGCGCCGTCGTACGCGACGCACA
>NZ_JBFAPG010000120.1:0-13814 GCF_040675595.1 Micromonospora sp. NPDC049580 | reverse complement strand
CCGCAGGACGCGGCGGGCGGCCGCCCGGTGTCGCCCCCGGGCCGAGGCCCCGGCCCCGTCGCTTCCCCCCCAGGATCGTCGGCGGGGCCGGTCAGGCCTTCTCCAACAGGTCCAACACGACCCGCTCGATCTCCTCGCGCGGCGCACCCGGGTCCACCGGCGCCACCACTCCGTCGTGGTAGAGGTCGACGACCCGGGGGTCCACGTAGGACGTCCGCGCCACCGTCGGGGTGTTGCCCAGCAGCTCGGCCACCGCACGCATCACCGCCGCCACCGCCCTGCGCCGGGCGGTGGCCGAGCGGGCCGGGTCGGCCGCGGCCAACTCCGCGGCGGCCAGCACCGTGGCATGCCAGGTGCGGAAGTCCTTGGCGGTCATCTCGCCGCCACTGGCGTCGCGCAGGTAGCCGTTGACCTCGTCACTGCGTACGTCGCGCCACTCCCGGCCGTCCCAGTAGCCGAACAGCCGGTCCGCCCGCCGGCGACGCCGGCGCAGGTTGACCAGCACCTCGCACAACTCCGGGTCCTCGATCCGGCGCACCTGCTCGATACCGCCCTTGGCGGGGAACTCGAAGACCACGCAGCCGCCGCGTCTGCGGGCGTGCTCCGGGCGCAGGGTGGACACCCCGAACGTCGGGTCGTCGCCGGCCGCGTACTGGTCGCTGCCGACCCGGAACATCCCCATGTCGAGCAGTCGGGTCACGGTCGCCAGCACCCGGTCCCGACCCAGCCCTCGCCCGCCCAGGTCCTGTCCCACCCGATCCCGCAGCCCCGGCAACCGCCGGGCCACCTCCAGCATGTGGTCGAACTTCGCCGCGTCCTGCTTCTCGCGCCACACCGGGTGGTAGACGTACTGCTTGCGTCCGGCCGCGTCGATGCCGGTCGCCTGGATGTGCCCGTTCGCGTGCGGCGCGATCCACACGTCCTGCCAGGCCGGGGGAATCACCAGCTCCCGCAGCCGCGCCAGGGTCGCGGGATCCCGCACGACCGCACCGCTCGAATCGACGAAGGTCCAGCCCTTACCGCGCCGGCGTCGCCCGTAACCGGGCCGACCCGGGTCGCTACGCCGCAACCGCACCGGAGACCCGCACCGCCCTCTCCACCTCGTCCACGGCGGCCAGCACCTCGTCGAGGCGCAGGGCCGTCAATGTCGGGTGGCTCCCTACCCCGTCCCACCTGCGCCAATCCCCCGCACCGGCCCACAGCGCCCGGTGCCGGGGCCGGTCCGGCGGTGGCCCCCACGCGGCCGGAGGCACCGGCCCGAAGAGCACCACCGACGGGGTCCCGTACGCGGTGGCCAGGTGGGCCACGCCGGTGTCCCCGCTGACCACCAGCCGGGCGTCGGCGACCAGCGCGGCCAGCGCGCCGAGGTCGGTCCGGCCGGCCAGCACGGTGGCCGGCGCGAGGCCGGCCGCGTCGGCGACCCGAGCGGCCAGCGCGCGTTCGTCGGCCGAGCCGGTGACCAGCACCCGATGCCCCCGTTCGTCGAGCGCCCGGGCCAGGGCCGCGAACCGTTCGGCGGGCCACCGCTTGGCGGGGACCTTGCTGCCCGGATGCAGCAGGGTGGCGCCGGCTGGTCGGCCGGCCTTTCCGGGCCGGCGCAGGCCGAGGTCACGGCGGTCGGTCGGGATGTCGTACCAGGACAGCAGCCGGCACCAGCGGTCCACCTCGTGCTCGTCGTCGACCCACCGCGGCCCGTCGCCGAACCCGGCGGCGGCGTTCGCGAAGGCGAGCAGCCGCCCCGGACGGGCGGCGGCCAGCAGGCGATGCGACTGTGGGCCGCGTCCGTGCAGATTCACCGCGACCTGCGGGGCGGGGCCGGGCCAGGACGGCCCGTCCAGCCCGGCGGTGTCCACCAGCCGGTCGACGCCCCCGACCAGGTCGACCAGCGGGGCCAGGCCGCCGGGCGCGGCGAGCGCCAGCTCCCTTCCGGGGTACGCGGCCCGCAGCGCCCGCAGCGCGGGCACCGCGGTGACCAGGTCGCCGACGCCGAGGGCGCGCAGCACGAGGATCACGGGTACGACGTCTCCTGCTCGGCGCAGACCACCATCTCGCGCACCGCGCAGCCGGGCGGCTGGTTGAGCGCGAACATGACCGCCGCGGCCGTGTCGACGGGGTCGTTGAGGATGGCGTCCGGCCCCGGCTTGTACTGCGGGTCGCGCTCGTCGAAGAACGCGGTACGCATCCCGCCGGGAATGAGCAGGGTGACCCCGACCTGGCCGGCGAGCTCGGCGGCCAGGGCGCGGGTGAACCCGACCACGCCGAACTTCGCCGCGCAGTACGCGGTGGCGTCGCTGACCGCCTTGACCCCCAGGGTCGAGGCGACAGTGACGATGCGGCCCCGAGAGGTCTGCAGGAACGGCAGCGCGGCCCGGATCACCGCGGCGGTGGCCAGCAGGTCCACGGCGACGATCCGATCCCAAATCTCCCCCGGCACGTCGGCGAGCCGACCCGGCACGTCCATGCCGGCGGCCGTGACCACCGCGTCCAGGCCGCCGGCCTGCTCGGCGAGGTGCTGGGTGGCCACCTCGGCGGCGCGGGTGTCGGCGAGGTCGCACTCGGTCCAGGACACGCCGTCGACCGGTGCCTGCCGGTCCAGCACGAGCGGGCGGCCACCGGAGGCGACCACCGCCGCGACCACCGCCGCGCCGAGCCCGCTGGAGCCGCCGGTGACCAGGACGGTGGGCCCGGCGCCGGACCTCGTGGTGGTCATCGGCTGCGCTCCCGCGTCGTCGACACCGGCTGCTGCGTGCGTTCGCCCAGGCTGGGGGACTGCCCGCCGGCCGAACGGGTGATCAGGTCACTTGTGGAACGACCGTCCAGGTACGGCACCACCACCGTGTTCCCGCCCCAGCGGCGCAGGACCTCCGCCTCGGGGAGCCCGGCCGCGTCTGGGCCGCCGGTCGCGTAGTCGCCGCCCTTGACCCAGACATCGGGGCGCAGCCAGGACAGCACCGCCTCCGGCGTCGGCTCGTCGAAGACGAGGACGGCGTCGACGCAGCTCAGCGCGGCCAGCAGGCGGGCCCGATCACCCTCGGACACGACCGGCCGGTCCGGCCCCTTCAGCCCGGTCACGCTGGTGTCGGAGTTCACGCAGACGATCAGGCAGTCGCCGAGCTGCCGGGCGGCCTGCAGGGTGGCCACGTGCCCGGCGTGCAGCAGGTCGAAGCAGCCTCCGGTGGCCACCACGGTGCCGCCGGCACCCCGCACCTCGGCGAGCAGCGTGGCGACCGCCGCGATGCCCACCCGCTCATGCCCCGGGCCGGCGACCCCGTGCCCGCTCGCCGGTCCGCGGTTCGACCCCGCCCGCAGGACGCGCGGAAACGGCTGCTCCGGTGGCGGCAGCGCCGTGGCCACTCCCCCACCCGCCACGTACGCGGACGCCTCGGCGACCGCCGCCTGCACCGCCTCGGAGACCAGCGCGCCCTCGGCCAGCGCGAGACTGGCGGCGGCGGCGAACCGGTCACCGGCCCCACAGGTGTCGCCCTCGGCGCTGCCCGGGGTGGGCACCACAAGCGGCGTCGACCCGGCGTGGCAGAGCAACGCGCCGTCCCCGCCCAACGTCACCGCGACCGCGCCCGCCCGCCACCGCCGCCGCAGCCCCTGCGCACCCCGGGACGCGGTGGCCAGCCGGGACGCGCCGGGCAGCGCGGAGACCAGCTCGCGTACCTCCGACTCGTTCGGGGTGACCAGGTGCACCCCGGGCACCGCGGCCGGGCCGCGCGGGTGCGGGTCCCAGACGACCGGCGCGCGGGTGGCGGCCAGCGCGGCGCGCAGCGCGGGCTGGCGGGCCACTCCCCGGCCGTAGTCGCTGACCAGCACCGCCGACGCCGCGGCGAGCACCCGCAGCACCTCGTCGGAGGGCTGACCCGGCTCGCCGGACGCGCCGCCACGGTCGTGACGCAGCAGCACCCGGCCCCGGGCCCGCAGCCGGATCTTCTCCGGGGTCGCGCCGGACAGGCTCAGCGGGTACACCTGCACGCCGGCCGCGGCGAGCAGCGCGCTGAGCCGCGCGCCCCCGGCGTCGTCGGCGAGGGCGGTGATCAGCACCACCTCGGCGCCCTGCGCGGCCGCGAAGACCGCGGCGAGGCCGGCGCCGCCGGGCCGGTCGACGGCCGAGGTCTCGTCGAGCACCGGCACCGGGGAGTCCGGGCAGAGGCGGTTCACCACCCCTTCCACGTCCCGGTCGAGCAGGGTGTCCCCGACCACCACCACGGGTCCCCTCACGCTTTCCCCCTCATCCTCACGCGTCGACCTGCTGTCCGGCCCCGCCGTCGAGCACCACCTCGACCCCGGTCCGCACCGGCCCGGACGCGAGCCGACCGGCCGGTGCCGGCTCGGCGGGCACGCCCGCGGCGGCCCCGGTCACGGCCAGCGCGGCGGGCAGTTCCTGTTCGAGGTACTCGCAGATCAGGTGGCTGGTGACGAGATGCAGCTCCTGGACGACCTGGGTGTCTGCCGACGGCACGGCGAGCACCTCGTCGCAGGCGTCGGCGAGCGGGTTGGGAGCGGGCCCGGTGAGTGCCCACGTGGTCAGGCCGGCGTCGCGCGCCGCGTGCGCGGCGGTGAGCAGGTTGAGGCTGGTGCCGCTGGTGCTGAGCAGCAACAGGACGTCGCCGGGCCGGCCGTGGGCGCGGACCTGACGGGCGTAGACATCGCCGTAGCCGTAGTCGTTGGCGATGGCGGTCACCGCGCTGGTCTCGGCGTGCAGGGCGATGGCCGACAGGGGCTGGCGGTCGTCGTGCAGCTTGCCCACCAGCTCGGCGGTGAGGTGCTGGGCCTCGGCGGCGCTGCCACCGTTGCCGGCGACGAGCAGCCGTCCGCCGCCGGCCAGCCGGTGCGCGAGGGCCGCGCCCCAGCGCGCCAGTTGCGGTTCACACCGGCGGTACGGCGCCAGTGCCGCGGCGAGGTTGGTCAGGTGCACGTCGAGCGGGCTGCCCGCCGGCATCAGGCCACCACCCGGGTCGGCCGGCGCACGGCGGCGACCTCGCCGTAGACCTCGGCCAGGCGTTCGGCGGTGGCCTCCCAGGAGTAGCGCGACCGGGCCCGCTCGCGCGCCGCCGTGGCGTACCGGAAGCGGCGGATCCGGTCGTCGAGCAGCCGCTGGATCGCGGCGGCGAGGGCGTTGGGGTCCCGGGCCGGTACGAGGTCGCCGGTCGTGCCGTCGACGACGGTGTCGCGGATGCCGCCCACGGCAGTGCCGACGACCGGCACGCCGCACGCCATCGCCTCCAGCGGGGTCAACCCGAACGGCTCGTACCAGGGCGCGGCGACCAGCAGGTCCGCCGAGCGGTACCAGCGGCCCATTTCCTCCCGGGGCACCGCGCCGACGAGGTGCACCCGGTCGGCGACCCCGCACGACTCGGCCAGGGCGCGCAGCCTGCGGGCGTACGGGTCGGTCTCCAGCAGCCCCTCGGGCGGACCGCCGACCACCACACACTCGGCGTCGGGCACCAGCGCCATGGCGCGGACCACCGTCTGGAAACCCTTGCGCTCGACCAGCCGGCCCACGGTCAGGATCCGGGCTCGCCCCGGCTCACGGTCGGCGACCGGCCCGAGCGGGGAGAACGAGGCGAGGTTGACCCCGGAGGGCACGACGGTCATCCGGGACCGGGGCACGCCCATCCGGACCAGCTCTCCGACCTCGTCGCGGCACTGGGCGACCACCCGGTCCACCGAGCGGCCCAGTTCCCGCTCGTAGGAGATGCGCCGGGCCGGGCTGGTGTCCTGCACGCCCTGGTAGCGGCGCTTGACCGTGCCCAGCGCGTGGTACGTCTGCACCACCGGCACCCCGGTCTGCCGACCGGCGGTCAACGCGGCCAGGCCACTCATCCAGAAGTGCGCGTGGATCACCTCGGGCGTCCAGTCCCCGCCGCGCCACCGCTCGATGAGCCAGCGGCTGAACTCGCGCATGTGCGGCAGCAACGCGTCCTTCGCGACCGGCTCGGCCGGACCGGCCGGCACGTGCACCACGTCGTACCCGTCCGGGGCGCGCACGGTCACCGGCAGGTCGAGGGCGTCGCGGCGGGTGTAGACCCGCACCTCGTGCCCGGCGGCGGCGAGCGCGGCGGACAGCTCGGCGACGTGCGTGTTCTGGCCGCCGGCGTCCTCGCCTCCGAGGATGGCGAGCGGGCTGGCGTGCTCCGAGATCATCGCGATCCGCATACTTCCTCCTCCAGCAGCCGGTCCCAGTCAGCGAGGAAACGGTCGAGGCCGTACCTGTCCCGCGCGGCGGCCCGTGCCGCCACGCCGGCCTGACGTGCGGCCGCCGGCTCGGCGATGAACCGGCGGGCGGCGTCGAGCAGGGTGTCCATCCGGGTGGCGAGCGCCCCCGCCTCCGGTGGCACCGCGGTCACCGCCTCGGTGGTGGCGAGCGCGACGACCGGCATGCCGATCGCCATCGCCTCGATGAGACTGAGCCCGAGGGAGGTCCAGCGGCACAGGTGCAGGTACGCGCGCCGGCGGGCCAGCTCGGCGTGCATCCGGTCCTGGGGTACGTCGTCGTGGCTGGTGAGCCGGTCGGCGGACAGCCCGAGATGGTCGGCGAGACCCGCGACGCCCATGCCGAACACGTCCAGCGGCGCGATCTCGGCGAACTCGGGCAGCAGGTCCGTGCCGGTCACCCGGCCCCGCCGCACCGGTTCGTTGATCACCACGGCGAGCCGGTCCAGTTCACCCGTGTACGACACGGTCGGCGCGACGATGCCGTGGTCGACCACCCTGGTGCGGGTCGCGCCGGTGTCCCAGAAGATCTGGTTGAACCCGGTGACGTGGGCGACGAGCAGGTCGGCGCGGTCGGCCATCGGGTGGCGGGTGTTCGGCACGTCGCCCTTGGGGGTGTTGTGCTCGACGTAGATGGCGGGCACGTCACGCCCGGGGCGCCGCCCGAGCCACTGCTCGGCCAGGTCGATCTCCTCTGGACGTTGCAGGATGACCAGGTCGACGTCGCTGCCGGGCAGGTCGTCGGGGGCCACCTCGACGGCGCTGTCCGGCCACGGGTAGGTGCGGGCCCGGCCGAGGCCGTACGGGCCACGGTCGGCTGTGGTGGGGATCAGGTAGCGGTGGCTGCCGTGCACGAAGGACGTGGTCCAGGAGCCGTGCACGTGCCAGAGCAGGATGTTCATCGGTTGCCACCACCGCTGGGCACGAGCGTGCGTACCGCCTCGACCACCTCGGCCGGGTCGAGGCCGCTGAGGCACGGGTGCCCCGGGACCGGGCAGCTGGCCGCCCGGGTGTCACGGCAGGGCGCGCCCGCGTCGCCGAGCCGGACGGTGGGCACCCGGTAGGGCCCCCACTGCCCGAAAGGGACGGTCGGCGCGAAGAGGCTCACGACCGGCACCCCGGCCGCGGCGGCCAGGTGCGCGGGCCCGGTGTTGCCGACCACCACGGCGGCGGCGTCCGCGACGAGCGCGGCCAGCCCGGCCAGGTCGGTCCGGCCGCCCAGGTCGGTGCCGCCCGCCGCCGCGACCCGGGCGGTGACCGTACGCTCGTCGGGCCCGCCGGTGACCAGCACCCGATGCCCGGCGGCGGTCAGCGCCGCGGCGATCCGCGCCGCCAGCTCGGTCGGGCAGGCCCGGCTCGACGCGGCCGACCCGGGGTGGAGCACCACGTAACCGGGGTCACCGGCAGCGGCCGGGCGCAGCGCCACGGTGTCGCCCCGGAGCCGGAGCACGGGTTCGTCGCCGACCGGCAGCCGGTAGCCGGCGGCGGCGGCGAGGGAGAGCGCCCGCTCGGGTTCGGGGACGCCCACCGGCACCCGGTGACGGATGTCCACCAGGGAGCCCGGGTAGTCGTCGCTGATCGCGGCGATCCGGGTGATCCCGGCCATCCGCAGCAGCAACGCGAGCGGCAGGGCGGACTGGTGGAACGACGTGAACACCACCGCCTCGTCCGCGCCGACGGCGGCGAGACGGGCGGTCAGGCCCCGCATGGCGTCCGGGTCGATCGGCGCCGGCGCGGGGTCGATCCACGGCAGCGGGTGCTCGATGATCTCGTCGACGCCGGGCAGCAGCTCGGCGGCGGCGCGTCCGCGGGGACCGCACAGCAGCACCACCCGCCGCGCGCCGGCCGCGACGGCGCGGATCGCCGGCCCGGTGACGAGCACGTCCCCTGCCGAGTCCGAGCGCACCACCAACGCCGTGCCCACCCGCTCGCCGGCCTCGGCGGGTTGCACGGCCCGCTGGCGGCGCAGGATCTCGTCCACCGCCGAGGGCAGGTCCGCGGCCACCCAGCCGGCGGCGGCGATCTCCTCCGGTCGGGTCACCGGGGTGGGCACCAGCACCCCGGCCGCACCGGCGGCCAGTGCCGCGTCCACGTCGCGGCCGATGTCACCCACCAGCACACAGCGCGACGCGCTCGTGCCCAGCTCGCGGGCGGCGGCGTGCACCAGACCGGGCGCCGGTTTACGGCAGTCGCATCGGTCGGAGTCGTCGTGCGGGCAGACCAGCCAGGCGTCGAAGCCACCCAGCAGCTCCTCCACGCGGGCATGCACCGCCCGCATCTGCTCCTCGCTGAAGTAGCCCCGGGCCAGACCCGACTGGTTGGTCACCACCGCCAGGCGCAACCCGGCGGCCCGCAGCCGGTCCAGCGCCGCCCGCGCCCCCGGGACCGGACGGACCTTCTCCGGGTCGCCGTTGTACGGCACATCCTCGATCAGCGTGCCGTCGCGGTCGAGCAGGACCGCGTCGTACAGGACTCCCCCGGGGGGTTCAGCAGGCCCGTGGCCAGCCCGGCCAACACCGGCGTAAACCCGGGCTGACCTGCGCTGATACGGATCCTCCTGGTCCTGTCGCACAGCCGGCGGGTTCCCGGCGCCCCGAGGAGTAAACGTCGTCGTCGGCGCCGTGGGCCAACGCCGGCGGCGGTGCCCCGGTCGGCCTTACCCGCCGCTTCCGAGAAGCTAACCCGCCGGCCCGTTAACCTCCGTCGCGAGGCGGGTATGGGAGCCCAGTGGCGATAGTGGAGAAAGTAATCGACGCTCCCCCGCAGCGGGTGTTCGACGTGCTGGCCGACGGGTGGACGTACAGCGACTGGGTGGTCGGGACCGCGCACGTGCGCGACGTGGACGACGCCTGGCCACGGGTGGGCAGCCAACTGCACCACCGGGCCGGGCCGTGGCCGTTCTCGTTGCAGGACGCCTCGACGGTGCTGGCCTGCGAGCCGCCGCACCGGCTGGTGCTGCGCGCCGGCCTGTGGCCGGCCGGCGAGGCGATCGTGGCGTTCACCCTGGAACCGGTCGACGGCGACGCCACCCGCGTCCGCCTCGGTGAGGACTTCGCGGCCGGCCCGCTGCGCTGGATCCGCAACAAGGCCAACGACCTGGTGCTGCACTTGCGCAACAAGGAGACGCTAAACCGGCTCTCCGACATCGCCACCCGACAGAAGGGCGCCCGGTGACGGGCCGGACGGTGGTGGTGACCGGCGCGAGCGCCGGTGTGGGCCGCGCGATGGCCCTCACCGCGATGGCCCGCCGCCTGCGCTGAGCGCGCCGCCACCTGCGGCCGGCCCGATCGACGGGGAGCCTTTTCAATCCGGATCGGGCAACTGGCTACCCTCTCAGGTAGACCTGTCCGCAAACCGAGGATGTCCGACATGATCGAGCCCGTCCAACTGCCGTCGCCGTGGCGAGACGCACACCTGACCGTCGTCGTGCCCACCTACAACGAGGCGGGCAACCTCCCGGCGCTGGTCGAGCGGCTGCTCGCGCTGCCGCTGCCGGGCCTGCGCATCCTCGTCGCCGACGACAACTCCCCCGACGGCACCGGCGAGGTGGCCGACAAGCTGGCCATCGAGTATCCGGAGCGGATCGAGGTGATGCACCGGGCCGGCAAGGAGGGCCTGGGCCGGGCGTACGTCGACGGGATGAGCCGGGCTCTCGAGGGCGGCGCCGAGTTCGTGGCACAGATGGACGCCGACCTGTCGCACCCGCCGGAGGCGCTGCCGGGGATGCTGGGCGCGCTGCTCTCCACCCAGGCCGGCGTGGTGATCGGCTCCCGGTACGTGCCCGGTGGCGAGCTGGACGAGAACTGGCCGCTGTACCGGCGCGCGCTCAGCGGATGGGCGAACCTCTACGTGCACACGCTGCTGCGGGTGCGCATCCGGGACCTGACCGCCGGCTTCAAGATCTGGCGGGCCGACGCGCTGAAGGACATCGGCCTGCACCGCGTGCAGTCCAACGGCTACAGCTTCCAGGTCGAGATGCACTACCTGGCGACCAAGCTGGGCCACACGATCCTGGAGGTCCCGATCCGCTTCGAGGAGCGGCGCGACGGCGTCTCCAAGATGACCACGGCGACCAAGGTCGAGAGCGCGCTGATGCCGTTCCGCCTGCGCAGCAAACACCGCAACATCACCAACTGACCCCGCCCCCAGCGGTGATCAAGAGGTTTGCGTCACCGGCGAGCCGGAATCTGACGCAAACCTCTTGATCACCGCATCAGGTCGGGGGGTAGACGGCCCGGTGGGCGGTGGCGACCGCCGCCGCGTAGGCAGCGCCGGTCAGGGCACGGTCGCGGGCCAGGGCCGCGCGGGCCGCGTTCGCGCCCGGTGCGCCGTGCACCCCACCGCCCGGGTGCGCCGACGAGCTGGCCAGAAAGAGCCGGTCCACCGGGGTGTCCGCCCGGCCCAGGCCGGGAATCGGGCGCAGGAACAGCTGCTGGTACGCGGCGGCGGTGCCCCCGCCGAGCGCGCCCCCGACCAGGCTCGGGTCGCCCTTCTCCAGCTCGGCGGGCCCGGCCACGTGCCGTCCCACGATGAGCTGCCGGAAGCCCGGGGCCGCCGCCTCCAGCACGTCCTCCATGCGCTGCACGTGCCCAGCGATCTCCTCGGCCCGCCAGTCCTTTCGGAACGGCAGGTGGGTGTACGACCACAGCGACTCGGTGCCCGGCGGTGAGTGGCTCGGGTCGGCCACGGACATCTGCCCGACCAGCAGGAACGGGTCGCGGGGCAGTTCGCCGCGGGCGAGTTCGCCGGCGTAGCGGGTCAGCCCGTCGAGGTCCGCGCCGAGATGCACGGTGCCGGCGCCGGCGACCTCCCGGTTGGTCCACGGGACCGGGGCGGAGAGCGCCCAGTCCACCTTCAGCGTCGAGCCGTCCCACCGGAAGTGCGCCAGGTCCTCGACCAGCCGCGACGGCAGCACCGAAGCCCCGACCAGGTCGAGGTAGAGGGCCGGGGCCGGCACGTCGGCGAGGACGGCCCGGCGGGCCCGCCACAGCGCGCCGCCCTCGGTGCGGACGCCCATCGCCCGGCCGCGCGCGGTGAGCACCCGGTCGACCCGCGCGCCGTAGAGGATGCGGCCACCGCGCTCGGACAGGCGGGCCACCAGCGCGTTGGTGATCTGCCGCGCGCCGCCGTCGGGCACCGGCCAGCCGACCTGCTGGCCGAGCATGGCCAGCAGCCAGCCGTACACGCCGGAGCCGGCCTCCTCGGGGGACAGATCGGTGTGCAGGGCGCAGCCGGCGAGCAGCGCCGGCCCGCCCGGACCGTCGAACAGCTCGTCGCCGAGCTTGCGCACCGGCACCACGAGTCGGCGGGCCAGCCGCAGGGCGCCCGCGACCCGCAGCCGGCGCAGCAGGCCCAGGCCGCCGCGCACCGGGGGGAACGGCGTGGTGATGGTGGTGAGCATCGGCTCGGCCACGTCGAGCCAGTCGGTGTACGCGTTCAGCCAGCGCTTGCCGTCGCCGGGGGCGAACTGCTCCAGCGAGGCGGCCGTGACGTCCGGATCCCGGTTGATCACCGCCGCCCGGCCGTCGGGCAGCAGGTGTGCCAGCACGTCCGGGGCGTGCCGCCAGGACAGCCCGTACCGGCCCAGGTCGAGGCCGTTCAGCACCGGCGAGGCGTACCCCAGGGGGTAGAACGAGCTGTAGAGGTCGCTCAGGTAGCCCGGGGCGGTCACCTCGGCGGACTGCACCGCGCCGCCGGGTACGGCGGTCGCCTCCAGCACCACCACGTCCCAACCGGCGTCGGCCAGCAGGTTCGCCGCGACCAGGCCGTTGTGCCCGGCGCCGACGACGACGGCGTCCGCGCTCTGCGCGCCGGTGGTAGTCACCCGATCCGCCTACCCGGCGCGCAACCGGGCGAAACGCGTTTGTCTCGCCAGGGCCGGGGCATCCAGCGCCGCATGTACACGGTTGCGCAGCTGGTGGGCGGGGTGTGGGGCGCGGGCGGGACCGGCGGCGAGCTGGTCGTCCACGATCCGGCGGACGGCGAACCGGTCAGCTCCGTGCCGGTCGCCACGGCCGACGAGGTCGGCAAGGCGGCCCAGGCGGCGCGGGACGCGACCGCGCAGTGGGCGGCGACCGCGCCGGCGGAGCGGGCGGCGGCGCTGCACCGGGCCGCGGACGCGGTCGCGGCCGTCACCGACGAGCTGGCGGCGGCGGTCACCGCGGAGATGGGCAAGCCGCTCGCGGACGCCCGCGGCGGCGTCGAGGCGGGTATCGGCACCCTGCGACAGTACGCGGAGCTGGCCCCGCTACGCGGCGGGCGGACGTTGAACGGCGCGACGGACGCGGTGGACTTCATGACGCCCCAGCCCCGGGGCGTGGTCGCCGTCATCACCCCCTGGAACGACCCGGTTGCGGTGTCCTGCGGACTGCTCGGCGCGGCCCTGGTCACCGGCAACGTGGTGCTCTACAAGCCCAGCGAGCGAACGCCGGCGACGGGTTGGCTGCTGGCGCGCGCTTTGGACGCGGCGCTGCCGGCCGGGGTGCTGTCCCTGCTCACCGGTGGCCCGGAGGTCGGCGCGGCACTGGCCACACAGGACGTGGACGTGGTCGCGCACGTCGGTTCCACAGCCACCGGGCGGAAGATCGCCGCCGCCGCGGCCCGTACCGGCGCGAAGGTGCTTCTGGAGAACGGCGGCAGCGACCCGTTGGTCGTCGACGCGGGTGTCGACCCCGACTGGGCGGCGGAGCAGGCCGCGCTCGGGGCGTTTGCGAACGCCGGGCAGATCTGCGTCGCGGTGGAACGGATCTACGTACACCGGGAGGTGGCCGACGACTTCGTGGCGGCGCTGGTGCGGCGGGCCGGCGCACTGCGGGTCGGGCCGGGTCGGGACCCGGGCACCGAGCTGGGCCCGCTCGTCGACCGGCGGCACCGCGACCACGTGCACGGGCAGGTGAGCGCGGCGGCGGCGGCCGGCGCGCGGGTGCGTACCGGTGGGGAGGTGCCGGACGGGCCCGGGGCGTACTACCCGGCGACCGTGGTCACCGACTGCCGGCACGACATGGTGCTGGTACGGGAGGAGACGTTCGGGCCGGTCGCCCCGGTGGTGGTGGTCGACTCCTTCGACGAGGCGCTGACCTGCGCGGCGGACTCGGAGTACGGGCTGGCCGCGACGGTGCTGACCGCGTCGATGAGCCATGCGCAGCGGGCGTGGCGGGAACTGCCGGTGGGCACCGTGAAAGTCAACTCGGTGTTCGGCGGGGCGCCCGGCGGTGCCGCGCATCCGCGCCGGGCCAGCGGGCAGGGCTTCGGGTACGGCCCGGAGCTGCTGGACGAGTTCAGCGCCACGAAGGCGGTGCACATCGAGGCGCCCGGCGGCGGTCACTGGTGAACGCTACGGGCGGACGCCGGGGTGGCCGTCCGCCCGTACCGCGCTGTGCGTGGGTCAGTCGCCGCGAGCCTTGCGGGTGGCCCGGTCGTTGGCCTTCTCGATGGCCGTGACCAGCTCCGGCTTGGTCATGCTCGACCGACCGGGTACGTCCAGCTTGCGGGCCACCGACATGAGGTGGTCCTTGCTGGCGTTGGCGTCCACCCCACCGGCGGTGGGTGCGCGCCGCTCCGGGCCGCCGCCAGCGGCCTGCCGGTCGCTCGGGCCC
>NZ_JBFAPG010000119.1:0-13889 GCF_040675595.1 Micromonospora sp. NPDC049580 | reverse complement strand
CTACATCGGGTGTTGGGGGGCAAGCAGTGGGCAGGCCACTGGGTCGCGGCGGGGAGCTGCGCCTCCTGCACGGGGTCGTCGGCGGTGGGGAAGTCACCTATCCGGCGGGCGTGGACGCCGTGGACCTGCGGCGCCAACTCGCGCAGCAGGTCCTCGATGTGGGGATCGGTGGTCAGCCCTCACAACTCCTCGGTGGGTGCGGACATCACCGGGTGCACCTCGATCGGCATGTTCAGCGGCCGGCCACCGGGGCCGGGCGCGGTGGAGATGTACGCGGCCACCTCCACCGCCCGCTGCGGGCTGTCGCAGTCGACGATCCAGAAGCCGGCGAGGAACTCCTTCGTCTCGGCGAACGGCCCCTCCGTGACCACCGGCGTCCCGCCCTCGCCGGCACGCACGATCCGCGCCTGCTGCGGGCCACCGAGGCCCTGCGCGTCGACCCACTCCCCGGCGGCGGTCAGCTTCTCATTGACCTCGCCCATGAACGCGATGTGGGCCCGGACCTCGTCCGGGGTCCAGGTGTCGATGCTCGGGAAGTCGGTCCCGGTGGCGCTGAACTGCATCAGCAGCATGTACTTCATGGTTCGCCCCTCACGTCCGCGCACCGTGGTCGGTGCTCTCACCCTGAGGTAGAAGCACGCGTCACCGTTCTCGACACTCCGGCGGAAGAAATTTCTAGCTGGCCTCGTCGACCTCCAGCACCAGGCTCTGCTCCGGGTGCAACGCGGGCAGCTGCACACCCACCCGGGCCAGCGCCGCTCCGCTGAGCGTGACACCGGAGGCCAGCCACGGTGGCGCGGCCCGCTCGATGGTCGCCGGGGGCGGCACGTCCGCCACCGCTCGTACGCGGTAACGCCGTGTCGGATCGAGGCCGGGCAGACGTACCGCGCCCGGGGTCTGCGTCACCGAGGTGGCCAGCCGGGCCACCGCGTACACCGCTCGGGTCCGGTCCGTGGCGACCACGCCGTGCGCCCAGACGGCCGGGTCCGGGTAATCGACGCGGACCACCCGGCCGGCGTGCAGCAGCGGACGCAGCCGCTTGTGCAGCGCCACCCAGGCGGCCAACTCGGCCTGTTCGGCAGCGCTGATCGAGGCGATGTCCCACTCGATCCCGTGGTGGCCGAACAGCGCGGTGGCCGCCCGGAAGCCCAGGTCGTGCACGCGGTTGGTGGTGTGCGAGCGTTCCGGGCCGATGTGCGTGCCGATCAGCTCCGGAGGCAGCAGCAGACCGGTCCAGCGTTGGATGCTGAGCCGTTCCAGGGCGTCGTTGCAGTCGCTGGCCCAGACCCGGTCGGTGCGGGCCAGGATGGCCAGGTCCACCCGGGCGCCGCCGGACGAGCAGCTCTCGATCTCGACGCCGGGATGCCGGCGGCGCAGCTCGTCGAGGAGGCGGTAGACCGCGAGGGTCTGCCCGTGCACCCCGGGCCGGCCGTGGTGCCCGGCCTCGGTGAGGTCCCGGTTGTGGTCCCACTTGAGGTAGCTGATGCCGGGGTGGTCGCGCAGCAGCGCGTCGAGGCGTTCCAGCACGTGGTCGTACGCCTCCGGGCGGCCCAGGTCGAGCACCTGCTGGTTGCGCCAGGCCGGCGGCAGCCGCCCCGGCGCGGCCAGCAGCCAGTCCGGGTGCGCGCGGAACAGGTCGGAGTCGGGATTGACCATCTCCGGCTCCACCCACAGGCCGAACTGAAGGCCCTGGCCGGTCACGTGGTCGATGAGCGGTTGCAGGCCGTCGGGCCAGACGCCCTCGTCGACGTACCAGTCGCCGAGCCCGGCGGTGTCGTCGCGCCGGCCGCGGAACCAGCCGTCGTCGAGCACGAACCGTTCCACGCCGAGGTGCGCGGCCCGGTCGGCGAGGGCCCGCAGCCGGTCCAGGTCGTGGTCGAAGTAGACCGCCTCCCAGACGTTGAGGGTCACCGGGCGGGGGGAGCGCGGGTGTCCGGGCCGGGCCCGCAGATGCGAATGGAGTACGTCGCTGAGCCCGTCCAGCCCGACGTCGGACCAGACGGCGTAGAGCAGTGGAGTGTCGTACTCCTCGCCGGGGGCGAGCCGGATCTCGCCGGGCGCCAGCAGTTCGCCGCCGCCGAGAGTGGACTCGCCGGTGGGGTGCCGCTCGGCGACGGTGACGTGGTCGCCGCTCCACGCGGTGTGCACCGCCCAGACCTCGCCGTGGCCGAAGCCGAACCCGGCGGCGCCGGCGACCAGCAACAGCGTGGCATCGTGCCCGGTGCGCCCGTGCCGGCCCTCGCGGACCCACGCGCCGTGCTGCCAGGGATGCCGCTGTGGCGAGCGTTCCCGACACCAGCGGCCGGTCAGGTCGAGCAGTTCGGTGGTGACCGCCGGCACCGGCAGCACCGGCGTCAGCCCGTGCACCTCGTACGCGCCGTCGCCGTCGTTGCGCAGGCGATGGCGAATGGTCAGCAGGCCGTACCGGTCCAGCGTGATCTCGATGGTCAGGCCCAGCCCGGCGACCCGGTCCGACGCCCGCACGGTGACCCGCGCCGGAGCGTCGGAGGGCTGGTCGACGTCGAGACCGTCGAGCCGGAAGGCGGCGGACCAGTCCCTCCCGTCGCGATGCCCGACCAGTCCCGGCCGACCGCTCCAGCCGGCGCTCGCCTCCGGCAGCAGGGACAGCGCGGGCGGCTCGTCGAAGCTGCTCGGCACCACGGGTGGCACTGTCGCGTCGGTGAGCTGGCGCAGGGCGTCGTCGTCGAGGTCGCCGACGTCGCCGCCCCAGTGCACGACGCGGGGCAGCCCCGGGCCGCGCGCGTCGAGCACCAGGCTGGTCCGCGCGCGGCGCAGGTGCAGGATCGTCATCCTTTGGAGGCTCCCAAGGTCAGGCCCCGGACGAAGTGCCGCTGGAGCATAAAGAAGATCACCAGGGTGGGGATCGCGACGAGCACGCTGCCCGCCGAGACCAGGTTGTTGTCGGTGAAGAACTCGCCGCGCAGGTTGTTGAGCGAGCTGGTCACCGGGAACTTGTCGCCGGTGCGCATGAGGACGGTGGCCCAGAAGAACTCGTTGTAGATCCAGGTCACCTCCAGGGTGGCGAGCGCTGCCAGGGCCGGCCGGCACAGCGGCATGGTGACCTGCCAGTACTGCCGCCAGACGCTGGCCCCGTCGACCATCGCCGCCTCGTACAGGTCGCGGGGCAGCGCCTTCATGTAGTTGCTGAGCACGAAGACGCAGAACCCGCACTGGAAGGCCACGTTGATCAGGATCAGGCCCCAGTAGCTGTCGTAGAGCAGTTCGGAGTCGCTCATGAACTCCGGCAGCGGCACCTCGGTGAACAGCCGGAACAGCGGGATGAGCAATGCCTGCTGGGGCAGCAGGTTGGCGGCGGTGAACACCCCGAGCAGGACGAGGTTGATCTTCCAGTTGAACCGGGCGATGACGAACGCCACGCAGGAGGCGAGGAAGAGCGTCAGCAGCACCGCCGGCACGGTGATGTAGACCGAGTTGAGAAAGTGTTTGCCGAACTCCGCTGTCCGCCACGCGGTGACGTAGTTGTCGAAGGTCCAGCCGCCGAACGAGACGTAGCCGTTGGCGGCCGTGTAATCGTAGGAGCGCAGCGAGGTCAGCACCGCCCAGGCGATCGGGAAGAGCCAGGCCAGCGAGACGACGATGAGGAAGCCGTGCAGCAGCAGCCGCGCCGGGGTCAGCTTGCGGCGGCGGACCGGGGTGTCGGTGCCACCCTCGGTACGCCGGGTCACGGTCGCGGTGCTCATTCCCGGTCCTCCCTCATCACGGTCGCCAGGTAGATGGTGATGAAGACCAGCGAGACGACCAGCATGATCGTCGCCAGCGCGGAGCCGAAGCCGATCCGGCTCGCCTCACCCACCACGTTCTGGGTGACCAGTGCCGAGATCAGCTCCAGACCGTTGCGTCCCTTGTTGACGACCCAGACCAGGTCGAACGCGCGCAGCGACTCGATCACCGTCACCACCAGCACGATGATGTTGATCGGCCGCAGCACCGGGAACACCACCCGGAAGAACGTCCGGCTCTCCGACGCGCCGTCGACCGCCGCGGCCTCCCGCAGCGACGGGTCGACGCCCTTCAGGCCGGCGAGGTAGAGCAGCATGATGTAGCCGACGTGCCGCCAGCCGGAGGCGATCATGACCGCCCAGATGTTGACGTTCGAGTCGCCGTACCAGTCGACGTTGCTGCCGAAGACGGCGTTGATGAGACCCTGGTCGCGGGAGTAGAGCAGCTGCCAGACGAAGCCGATCAGTGCCAGCGAGAGCACCACCGGCAGGTACAGCGCCGTCTGGTAGAAGCGGCTGCCGCGCAGCTCCTTGTCGAGCAGCACGGCCAGGAACATGCCGAACGGGGTGGCGACCACGAACAGCACGGCCAGCCAGAGCAGGTTGTGCTGGATCGCCGGCACGAACGGCGGGTAGATGTTCACGACGTCGCTGTAGTTGCGAGCGCCGACGAAGTCGATCTCGTTCAGTGGGCCGATGCCGTCCCAGTCGGTGCTGGAGAGCACCACGGTCGCCAGCGCCGGCAGCCAGACGAAGGCGGTGACGAGCAGCAGCGGGACGAGCACCATCAGCGTGATGACCACGCGGTCGGTGCGGGACAGGAGCCGTAGCCGCCGGCGACGACCACCCGTTGAGGTGGCCGCGGCCGGCGGCGGCACGGCGCGATCCGCTTGGATCAGGGGCAGGTCGGACACGATGTCCTCCCCCTTCCGCCGTCAGTCAGTGAAGATCGACTTCTTCTGGTTCTCGATGGACGACGTGAGACCGTCGATGTCCTTGGGGTTCTTGATGAACTGCTGAATCGCCGGGATCATCACCGTGGAGGCGAAGTCCGGCCGGGTGTCCCGGTCGAGGAACTGCGCGATCTCGGTGGCCGACCCGACCAGCTCGGCGGCCTTCTTCTGCAGCGCGGTGTAGCCGCTGACGTCGGCGCCGGTGTTGGCGACCAGGGTGGTCGGGTCGCTCTTGACCGTGATGTCCGCGGCGGTCTTGCCGCCGAAGTACTCCATCAGCTTGCGGGCGTTGTCCTCGTTCTTGGGCTTGCGGGCCATCATGTAGCCGTCGATCGGGGCGTCCAGGGCCTTCGCGCCGATGGACGGGTCGATCTCGGGGAACGTGAAGAAGTCGAGGTCGCTCTGTTCGTCGTTGCTGAACTGCTGACCGACGAAGAGACCGAGCAGGTACATCCCGCTCTTCTTCTGCTGCAGCGACTGCGCCGCCTCCTGCCAGGTGCGGCCGAGGCTGTCCGGCTGGTGCAGGGGGAGCAGGCCGGCCCAGGTGTCGAAGACCTTCTTGACCTTGTCGGAGGTCCAGGCCTCCTTGCCGGCCATCAGGTCGACGTGGAACTGGTAGCCGTTGATCCGTAGGTTGAGGATGTCGAAGGTGCCCATCGCCGGCCAGCCGTCCTTGTCGGCGAAGGCGACGGGGATGAGGCCGTCCTTCTTCATCTGCGCGCCGAGCGCGGTGAACTGGTCCAGTGTGGTGGGCACCTGGTAGCCGTGCTGCTGCCAGACCGACTTGCGGTAGAAGACGGCCCACGGGTAGTACGACGCCGGGACGAAGTACTGCTTGCCGTCGTCGCCGGTGGACGCCTTCTTGAAGGCGTCCGAGTAGCCCGAGAGCTTGCCCCACACGTCGCTGATGTCGCTGGCCAGGCCCTTCTGGGCGAAGAAGCGCATCCGGTAGCCGGCGAACCAGGTGAAGACGTCGTCCGGCTTGCCCTGGAGGTAGTTGTTGATGTTCTCCTGGAACGTGTTGTGGTCGACCGTGTTCACCGCGACCTGGACGCCGGACGCGGTCTTGAACCCGTCGGCGACCTTCGCGAGGACGTCCTTGGGCTTCGGGTCGGACTGGTTGGATCCGAGCGACACGTCCTTGCTGGACCCGCCGGAGCCGGAGTCGTCGCCGCAGCCGGCGAGCAGACCGGTGCCGAGCAGCGCGCCCGTGCCGGCCGCGCCGGCCAGCAGCGACCGTCGGTTGATGCCGGCGACGGAGGGCGGTACGAGCCGAGCCAGGTACTCGGCTTGGGATCGGGGACGGGACATCTGTGCCTCCTGCGGATGAAGAGGTGCTACGCCCAAGGGCCGTCAGGGGTGGTGAAGAGCGCGTCCGGCCTTGTGGATACGCATCGTGATCCACCGAGAATCCACATTGGCGAACACGATCGGCCAGTTGGGGCCTCAAGCTACCCCTCCATAGGCCGCTGTCAAGAGGGCTGTTCGCCTCTGATAACCCAGTCGTGATACGGCTGTTAGGTGGTAAACGTTGGAAACAAAGTCGATGTTGGAACCTGTTGACTTCCGTGCGGCGGCAGGTGCACCCTCAGCTGTCATGCGGCGATGGCAGGGGAACGGCATCTATTTCGGCGGCGACTACAACCCCGAGCAGTGGCCCGAGCAGACCTGGTCGGAGGACGTCGAGCTGATGCGTCGGGCCGGGGTCAACCTGGTCTCCGTCGGCATCTTCTCCTGGGCTCTGCTGGAGCCCGCCCCGGGCCGGTTCGAGTTCGGCTGGCTGGACCGGGTCCTGGATCTGCTGCACGACGGCGGCATCCAGGTCGACCTGGCCACCGCCACCGCCAGCCCGCCACCCTGGCTGGCCCGCGCGCACCCGGAGACGCTGCCCCGCCGGGCCGACGGCGCGATCCTCTGGCCGGGCGGCCGGCAGGCGTACTGCCCCAGTTCCCCGGTGTTCCGCGAGCGCTCCCTGGAGCTGGTGCGGGCGGTCGCCGGCCGGTACGCCGAGCATCCCGCCGTGGTCATGTGGCACGTCTCGAACGAGCTGGGCTGCCACAACGTGCACTGCTACTGCGACGTCAGCGCCGAGGCGTTCCGGGGCTGGCTGCGGGACCGCTACGGCGACCTGGACCGGCTCAACGACGCCTGGGGCACGGCCTTCTGGAGCCAGCGCTACGGCGACTGGGCCGAGATCAACCCGCCGCGCACCGCGCCGACCTTCGCCAACCCCACGCAGCAACTCGACTTCCTGCGCTTCTCCTCCGACGAGCAGCGCGCCCAACTGCGCGCCGAACGCGAGGTGCTGACGACGCTGGTCCGCCAGCCGGTCACCACCAACTTCATGATCGGCATGGGCGTCAAGCACATGGACTACCACTCCTGGGCCCCCGATGTGGACCTGGTGTCCAACGACCACTACCTGACCGCCGCCAACCCGCAGGCGCACCTCGGGCTGGCGTTCGCCGCCGACCACACCCGGGGCGTCGCCGGCGGTGACCCGTGGCTGCTCATGGAGCACTCCACCAGCGCGGTCAACTGGCAGCCGCGCAACGTGGCCAAGCTGCCCGGGCAGCTGCGCCGCAACAGCCTGGCGCACGTCGCCCGCGGCGCCGACGGGGTGCTGTTCTTCCAGTGGCGGGCCTCGCGGGCCGGCGCGGAGAAGTTCCACTCCGCGCTGGTGCCGCACGCCGGCCCGGACACCAAGGTGTTTCGCGAGGTCTGCCAGCTCGGCGCGGACCTGAAGGCGCTGGCCGAGATCCGCGGCAGCCGGGTGGACGCCGACGTGGCGATCCTGTTCGACTGGGAGGCCTGGTGGGCGGTCGAGCTGGATTCGCACCCCAGCGCCGACGTCACCTACGCGGACCGGATCAACGCCCTCTACGGCGCGCTGTGGCGGGCCGGCGTGACCGCCGACATCGTCCACCCGTCGGCCGACCTCAGCGGCTACCGTCTGGTCCTGGTGCCCACCCTCTACCTGGTCCGCGACGCCGACGCCGACGCGTTGCGCCGGTTCGTCGAGGCCGGCGGCACGGCGGCCGTCACCTACTTCAGCGGCATCGTGGACCCCAACGACCACATCCGGCTGGGCGGCTACCCGGGCGCGTTCCGGGACCTGCTGGGCGTACGGACCGAGGAGTTCTTCCCGCTGCGCGAGGGCGAGCGGGTCCGGCTCGACGACGGCAGCACCGCCGACGTGTGGACCGAATGGCTGCACGCCGACGACGCCGAGGTGCTGGCGTCGTACACCGACGGGCCCTTGCCGGGTGTGCCTGCGCTGACCCGGCGGCCGGTCGGCGCGGGCGCCGCCTGGTACGTCGGCACCCGGCTGGACGAACCGGCCACCGACCGGCTCGTCGCCCGGCTGCTCGACGAGGCCGGCGTCCGCCCGGCGGCGCAGGCGCCGACCGGGGTGGAGGTGGTACGACGACGCGACGGCGAGCGGACCTGGCTGTTCGCGATCAACCACACCGAGACCGAGGTACGCGTCGCGGCGCGCGGCACCGAGCTGTTGACCGGGACGCGGTGTGCGGGTGAGCTGACAGTGCCGGCCGGCGAGGTGGCCGTGGTCCGCGAGGACCGGGCCGACGAGTCGGCCTGACCCGGCGACCAGCGCGGCGCGAAGGAGGTTCCCTGAGATGCTGGCCCAGCAGCGGCAGACCGCCATCCTCGATCTGATCCGCCAGCGTGGCGGCGTGCGGGTTAGCCACCTGGTCAGCCGGTTCGGCGTGTCCGACATGACGATCCGGCGCGACCTGGAGGTGTTGGCCGAGCGCGGCCTGGTGGACAAGGTCCACGGCGGCGCGACCCTCGCCGGGCCGGGCTCGGCCGAGGAGCCCGGGTTCGCCGCGAAGTCGATCCGCCAGCAGACGGAGAAGCGGGCCATCGCCGAGCGGGCGGCGACGATGGTGGAGCCGGGGATGGCCATCGCGCTGTCCGCCGGGACGACCACCGCCGCGCTGGCCACCCTGCTCTCCGATGTGCACGGGCTGACCGTGGTGACCAACTCGATCCCGGTGGCCGACGCGCTCTACCAGAACCCGCGTGCCGACCAGACGGTCGTGTTGACCGGTGGCATCCGTACCCCGTCGGACGCGCTGACCGGTCCGGTGGCCGAGGCCGCGATCAGCGCGCTCAACGTCGACCTGCTGTTCCTGGGTGTGCACGGGCTCAGCCCGCGTACCGGCTTCACCACGCCGAACCTGCTGGAGGCCGGCGTCAACCGGTGTCTGATCGGCGCGGCCCGCCGGCTCGTGGTGCTCGCCGACCACACCAAGTGGGAGACGATCGGCATCGCCACCATCGCCCCGCTGGAGGCGGCCGACGTTTTCATCACGGACGCCGGGATGCCGGCGGACGCCCGCACCACGATCGGCGAACAGGTAGGCGAACTGGTCGTCGTGGAGACCGGTTAGGACCTGTCTAATGATCGTTCAGCATGAACAGGAGCGTGTGATGCTGCACGTCCAGGAACACCACCCGCCAGCGTGTCGACGGTAGCGCATCGTTGTAGGTCTGACTGTGCAGCCACTGTGGCTTGGTCGGGAGGAACGGTGCGAGGTCCGGTCGCACGTCCGTAGGCGTGTGTGAGTGGATCAGCTCGGCCGGGTCGATGGATGTGAACGAAACGAACTCGAACCGCTCGGCCAACCGGTGTGCGTCCTCGGGACGCAGGATGATGACGCCCTGGTATTCCCAGTCCGTCGGGCCCGGCATCCGCGAACACGGATTGCCCAACGCGCGCGCTTGCCAGTGAATCTCCGAATAGTCGCCGATAAACGGAAGCTCATCCGGCGGCTCCCAGCGGCTGACCCGGACCTTCGCCTCGTCGAGCTGCCGCTGCTCCTGGCATCCACGCGTCTCGTCAACCGCTGCCGTGTCGCACCCGACCACCGCCAGCAACGCGACCGCCGCAGCGAGCACGGCGGCGTGTGCCCGTCTCCCCATTGTCATCGTCCACGAGGATAGATGTGGGTCAGGGATCATCGACAGGAGAGCAGGGTCCGTCGTGGTCGGCCGGCCGCGCACATCGCCGGCGATCGGGCATGATCCGGTCACAGAAGACCCAGTGTCGTACGTGCTGCGCGTCCTCGGCCGACACGGTGATGCCGCCGATGTCGATCTGTGACGTCGCGGTCAGCGACCGGGCGAGAGCACGGGCCAATTCCAGTGCGCCGGCCAGGTCGACAACCGCCACCGGCAGGTGAATCACGTGCCGGGGCGGCGGTTCGGGCGGCTCGGTGAACGCCAGCACGGCGGCCCGAGGCAGCGGTACGAAGATCCGGTCCGGCGGAATCACCTTCGCTGCCCCTCGGACCAGGCACCCTGCCGGGCCCGCAGCGCCCGCTTGACCCGCGCGTTCTCCTCGCTGAGCAGCGCCAGATCGTGGTGCAGCGCGGTCAGGTCGAGCGCGACGCGGTGCAGGAACCGCCGCACCTCCCGGGGGTCGAGGCCCCTTCGGCCGAAGCCGACGGTGGCGAACTGGTGGTCGCGCACGTGCCGCGGATGCAGCCGTCCGCCGTCGTGGTGCGTGCCTCTGGTCATCGTTCACCTCTGGTCATCGGTCACCTCTGTCGTCGTCGGTCGATGGTGGGTCGGGGTCGCGAGAGCGCCCTTCTTCGTGGTAGGTATTCGTGCAAGTCGGTTCGGAGCCGGGATTCGTACCTCCCGACGCTCTAGTTGAGACCCGACGAGAGCCGGTATGCGACTGCCACTCGCGAGGCCGCCTCTCGTCACCTTCTCGGCTGTTGGCACAGCTGCGGTTGCCGTGTTTGCACCGGGCTTCCCCCCGGGGGCCGGCGATCACCCTCACCCGCGGGCCACGTTTCCAGTGGCCCCGGCATTGGTGCAACGACACCAACGAAGTTCGTCATGAGGGACGTCAGAGAGGGGACCCATGCCCGTCAGGCGTGAATCGTTCGTCCAGACATTGCGTGCCCAGTGGCTCGGCCAGCAGATGCGACAGTTGCGGGAACAGCGCGGCATCACTCTCAAGCAGGCGGCCGAGTTTCTGGAGCGGGACTTTTCGTCCATCGCCCGCTGGGAGCGTGCCGAGTGGCCGTTCCGCCGAGGCGTTGTCGAATCGCTTCTCGATCTTTACGGCGAGCATGACGGGCGCGAGCGCAACCGCTTCCTCCAGCTTGCCGAAGACGCCTGGCGGACCGACCGCTGGGACGACGACTACGACGAGTTGGTGGACGCCTCGTTCATCGACTTCCCCTGGTTGGAGACCAGAGCCGAGCACATTTGCTCGTGGGATGCCTTCCTCATGCCGGGGCTCATGCAGACGGCGGCCTACGCGGAAGCGGTGATCCGTAACGCCGAGGGAGAGCAGGCATCGGATTTCTCGGTCCGCAAGTGGCTGCAATTAAGGGTCGACCGCCAGCGTGTGCTCACGCGCGATCCCGCCGTCCGTGTAGCGGCGGTCATCGACGAAAGCGTTCTTCGTCGACCAGTCGGGAGTCCGGCCGTGATGCGCGGCCAACTACAACACCTCGCCGAGCTGATGCGACGGCAGAACATCGACGTCCGCGTGTTGCCATCGCGGGTCGGCCTGCACGCCGGGCTGGACGGCTCATTCGTTCTCTTCCGGATGCCGAAGCCGTATCCCGAGGTGGCCTATGCGGAGACTCTGGGTGGGCGCCGGTTCATGGAATCTCCGAAGTCGAGACGGTACGCGCTTGCGTACCATCGCCTGCAGGATGTCGCGCTCGATCAGCGCGAGGCGGCCGAGCTGATCGCGAAGATCACGGAGGAACTGCCATGAACGAAGCCCTGCCGGCCGTGGCCTGGCACATCAGCACTCGCAGCAACAGTAACGGCGGGAGCTGTGTCGAAGCGGGGCCTGTTCTCGACGGTTCTGGTCGGGTGGCGGTGCGGGACAGCAAGGACCGCGCGGCGGCGACCCTCGTCTACGGCGTCAGCGGCTGGACTGCCTTCGTCAACGGGGTCAAAGACGGCACGTTCGGCCGCACCGAGCCGTGATCGACTCGACATCGCCGATGTCGGGGTGTCCCGGCCGGCTGATAGCCCCATATCGGCGATGTCGAGTCGATCAAAAGTTGGTGGCGGCAGCGACTGGCCGGGGGGCACCATGTCGAGCGTGGAGGCGCACGAGGTGGCGGACCTGTTCGACCGGGCGGTGCAGCGGTTGCGGCGTACCGTCGAGGACGGCGACTCCGACGACGGGTCGGAGCTGCTCCGGCAGGCGGCTGGCGCGGGCGTGGTGGCCTTCCAGCTGGCTGTCGGCAAACTCGCTGATCCGGACCGCGTGGTACGCGCGGCGGCGTGCGACCTGCTCGGCTACGCGAGCGCTGTGCACGGGGACGACCTGCGTGCGGCCGCCGCGACGGCCCTGATCTCGCTGGCCAGCACCGAAGTCGATCCCGAGGTGCACTGGTCGATTGCTCGCGCCCTGGGCGCGACCTGCGATCCCCGCGCCCTGCCGACCCTGGTCACCCTCGCGGGCAGTCCCGACAGCGACGTACGGTTCCAGGTCGCTGTCGCGGTGCCGGCGGTCCTCGACGATCCTCCGGCCGAAGCCGGCGAGGCGGTGCTGATCGACCTGTCCACCGATTCCGATGCCGCCGTGCGGGAGTGGGCCACCTTCGGGCTCGGCTGGGTGAGCACCGCCGACGGGAACGCCGTCCGCCGGGCGCTGTGGGACCGTACCCGCGACGTCGACCCGGAGGTACGCGCGGAAGGTGCCCGAGGGCTGGCCCGGCGGCGGGACGCACGGGCACTTCCACTGGTACGCGAGATGCTCTCCCACGACGAGGTCCACAGGTTCACCATCCGGGCCGCCGCGTACCTGGCAGATCCGTCACTGCTGCCGCTGCTGGACGGCTTCGATCCCGACGCGGACCACGTCGCCGAGGCCCTGCGCGAATGCGATCCGCTGCGTCGTGACCGGCGGAACGACCTGGCATGGCGGCTACTGCTCGCGGTGCACCGGCGTCGGCCCGACTGGGAGGTCACCGTCGCCGGCGAGCGGTGCAACCTCGACCTTGATCTCGATGTCACCGATGGCGCCGACCGCTCGGGTTACTGGTGTGTCGACGGGCTGCTCCGCCGGGCCGGCGACGATCCCGAGCGCGCAGCCGACCTGGCGATCGGGGATCTGACCCCCGGCATGATCCGCGCGCGACGCTGATCGACACCAGGTCGCCGGTGTGGCGCGCTCACAGCCATCTCACAGGGGTGCTGGATAGGGTGCGCGGTGAGTCAACGTCCGACTCCATGGTGGAGCGGTCGGCTGTCGCACAGGAGTTTCGATGGTCTTCAAGAAGATGTTGAGCGCGTTCGGTGTGGGCGGTCCCAGTGTGGACACCGTGCTGACCAACCCCAACACCCGGCCCGGCCTGACCCTCGACGGGCAGGTCAACCTCGTCGGCGGTGACAGCCCGGCGGCCATCGAGCAGGTGGTGATCGGTCTGGTCACCCGGGTCGAGGTCGAGGGCCACGACACGGAGTACGCGGGCACCATGGAGTTTCACCGGATGGCCGTCAGTGGCGCGTTCCAGCTCGCGCCCAAGCAGGAGTTGTCGATCCCGTTCCAGCTCCCGGTGCCGTGGGAGACCCCGATCACCGACGTGTACGGCCAGCGCCTGCACGGCATGACGATGGGCCTGCGGACGGAGCTGTCGGTGGCCCGCGCGGTCGACAAAACCGACCTGGACCACGTGGCGGTGCACCCGTTGCCTGTGCACGAGCGGATCCTGGAGGCGTTCCAGCGGCTCGGTTTCCGGTTCAAGCACGCCGACCTGGAGCGCGGTCACATCCGCGGCGTGCAGCAGACGCTGCCGTTCTACCAGGAGATCGAGTTCTTCGCCTCCCCGCAGTACGCGGGCACCATCAACGAGGTCGAGCTGACCTTCGTGACGAGTCAGCGTGGTGTCGAGGTGATCCTGGAGTGTGACAAGCGGGGCGGCTTCCTCAGCGCCGGGCACGACGCGTTCGGCCGCTACCAGGTGTCGCACGCCGACGTCGACCGCGTCGACTGGGCGCAGGTCGTCGACGGTTGGCTGCGCGAGACGACGTCCCGCTACGGCAGCCTGCGCTCCCAGTACGGCCACGGCCACGGTCATGGCCGCGGGCACGGCGGTATGGGCGGCGTGGGCGGCATGGTGGCCGGCGCGGCGCTCGGCGTCGCCGGCGGCATGATCGCCGGCGAGAT
>NZ_JBFAPG010000118.1:0-13891 GCF_040675595.1 Micromonospora sp. NPDC049580 | reverse complement strand
TCAAAATCCCATGGACAAACTTAAAGCCCTGACCAGCGTTTCCGCTGGTCAGGGCTTTTTCTCTGTCGGGACGGCCGGATTCGAACCGACGACCCCTTGACCCCCAGGCAACCAACACAGGCCGCTGACCTGCCGTTCCAGTGGTGTTGGCCTGCTAGAACGGTCCATCAATGTCCCTGCTTGTCCGCTGGCGTCCATCCCGAGCGTCACCCGGTTAGTCACCCGACCTGCGGCACGCATCCGGCACCCCGTGCAGAGCCCCGCGCTATGCGGGAAAGACCACGCCGTTCGTCGTGAGACGCGGCGGTGGCTCGAGCCTCACACCCAGCGCGAGGCACACCGCATGGGCAGCCGCGACCTTCACGTCACCGTCAGCCGTGTCCACAGGCATATCCACAATCCTCGTCACCGTGACCTTGTAGCCGCCGGGTCGCCCCAAGCGGGCGAGCGCATACCACGCGCCCTCGACCGCCTCAGCCACCAATCGATCATTGACCGGCCGATCAATCACAGCTCGCGGCCCATAGACATCCCGCAACCAGGCAAAGGCATCCGGGGAGACGTCTACCTCGTCACGGTCTGCCGGCTCGACCGCGACAGCCACATCCGCCGCATGCCCAATCTGGCCAACCACCTGCCGAAGGCGAAACTCTCCCTGCACGGCCAGAGGATACCGGCACCGGTTCTTCGTCCCGAAGGAACGACCACGGCGGCACCACCTGTCCCCCTCCGTTGCCTGCCCTGGTGAAGTAGCCCATCGTTGTCCACGGACGTCCGGACCTGCTCGCACCCGTCGTCACTCAGTTAGTCACTCAGCATGTGCGTGGCACGATCATGTTCGTGCCTGCTTGCCGATTCTCCGTCCCGCTGTCGTCGAGGAACCGCCGGTGAGTCCGCTTGGCAGCCTCATGTGCATCGGCCTGGTCACGCCATGCGGGAGGGGCGGGTGCTACTGGTCGACGACGCCACCCTCATCCCGCTCCGCGTCCTGGCCGTGCTGTACCCGGCCATGGACGGCCGCGCCGTTATCACCATCCCCGCCAACGGCAACGGCAACGGCAACGGCAACGACAACGGCAACGGCAACGGCAACGGCAACGGCAACGGCAACGAGACCGTGCAGGCCGTCGACGGGTTCTACATCGTCGCCGGCCACAACCCGGGCGTGCACGGCGCGGTCCTCACCGAGGCCCTGGCCTCCCGGTTCACCGTCCACCTGCACGTCACCACCGACTGGGACCTCGCCCGCCAACTCGGCGTCCCCAAGCCGATCGTGGCCGCGGCGATCGACCTCAACGCCGACCTCGCCGCCGGCAAAACCGTGTGGGCGCCGCAGTTGCGCGAACTGCTCGGTTTCGTCAAGGTCCGCGACCACCTGGGCATGACCGCCGCCCTGGCCAACCTGGCCGGTATCGCCCCCGAGGACGCCCGCGACGACGTCACCGCGGCCCTGTCCCGGCACACCGGAACGCCCTCCTCCAATGCCAAGAACAGATCATCGACACCACCGGCAGGCCGTCACGCGTCCCCGCCCAACGACGACGACCCGACACCACCGCCCCGTTCGCCTACACCGTCGGACTGACCGCCCACGACTACCCCGAACTGATCACCCGGCAGAATGTCGACAACGGGAACGGGTCGGTTCGCGTCCGCAACATAATTAC
The DNA here is from genome assembly GCF_040675595.1 of Micromonospora sp. NPDC049580. NCBI lineage: Bacteria > Bacillati > Actinomycetota > Actinomycetes > Micromonosporales > Micromonosporaceae > Micromonospora > Micromonospora sp. NPDC049580. The sequence goes on along the minus strand of NZ_JBFAPG010000118.1, from coordinate 12,224 downwards.
GGCCCAGGTACTGGGCGTGGACAGGATGCCGACCGCCGACTCCGCACAGGCGGTGCAGTTCGCCAACAGCAGGACCGACCACAACTGGCGGCCGATCCCCGACGGGCACAGCCTCCAGATCACCCACACCGACAAGGTGGTCGCCATCCAGGACATGTCCTCGGCCAACGGCGCGCAGCTCACCCGGTGGCCTCCGACCGGGACCGCCCACCACCGGTGGCGCTTCATCGACTCGGGCGGCGGCCGCTTCCGCACAAAAGCGGACCCCACCGACAAGGTGGTCGACGTCAGTGGCGTCTCCACCGCCGACGGCGCCCGGGTGACGCAGTGGGACTGGCTCGGCGCAGCGAACCAGCAGTGGCGGCTCGCCTGGGCCGGCTTCGGCGCCTTCGCCCTGCACGGCGGCCACTGCGGCCGACAAGGTCCTCGAGGTGTCCGATCGGTCCACCGCCGATGGAGTACCCGTCACGCAGTGGTCCGACCTGAGCCTCGCCAACCAGCGGCGGCGCGTCATTCCTGGCACCTGAGCCGTTCCGAGCAGGTCGGTCAGTATCATCGCGAAAGGCCGTCGAGCACGACAGGCAGTGCCGTCCACGTCGCTGGTGACCTCGCCCGTTGTCGGCTCGGCGAGGCCGCTATCCGACAGACACTGTGCGCACGCGTCGCGACGTCCTACAACAGACTTATGCCAGACAGTCAGACCGTCGATGCCTTCAAGTTCGTCGCTGTACGTCCGCCGCAACTGGTCGGGCAACGTGAGGCGGCCCTCGGCCTGATCACCGACCAGCGCAGAGCCCCCGGCGGCGGGTCGCTCGCCGGGAACGATGATGGCGAGTCCACGCGGCACCCGGACCCGCGGCTGGCCGCGCTGGCCGAAGCGGCCCGCGCGCTGGCCGACCACTTCGGCGCGCAGCCCGGCGGCGACCCGCTGGGCGACGCGGACGCGGAACTGCGTGACGTGCGCGCCTTGGCCGACCGCGATGCCGCCGAGCTGGCCGGGACGGCTTGGGACGCGCTGTACCGGGCGTATCGTCAGGGCCCGGCGGCCGGACCCGACCTGGAGACGCCGACGGCCGCGCTGCGGGCACTGCACTTCGCCGCACTGTGGCGCGCCGACGCGGCAACCACCGCCGCCGACGCGGTGACCGCGCTGGGCGCCACCCCGGTTGTGCCCGCGGAGCTCGCGGTCGTCGAGGCGCCCGAGACCACACGCTGGCGCGGCTCCGCCTCGGTGGCAGGGCACGCCGAGGTGTCCGACGAGCCGGTCCGCGCGCTTCTGCGGGAGGTCGCGGCGACCCGCACACTGCTGGACGCCGTACGGGCGAACGCCGCGCCGATCCGCGAGCGGGTGCTGTCGGAGGAGCCAACCCAGCACGGCGACGTGTTCCGCAACCGGATCACGCTGGGACGCGTGGCGAGTATGGCCCGGATATTCGATGGCAACCTGCCCGAGGAAGCGCGGAGCGTCGCGGCCCGTCTACGGATCGGGGAGGCCACCGCGGTTCCGACGGCGACCGCGACCGCTCAAACGCACCTGACCACGCTGCTGCGGAGGGTGGACGCTCTGCGTGACGACCCGGCGCTGCGGCACGAGTTCCGGGCGCTGTCGGGCACGCTCGATCTGCACGACGTGGGCACCATCGCGCCGGGCCTGGACCTCCCGCCGATCTTCGATGCCGACCCCGACCCGGGCACCAGCCCCGACGTGGATGTCAGCGGCCGGATCCGGCCCCTGGGCGTCGGCGACCTGAAGGTGGTCAAGCAGACCCTGCTCGGGTACGCCCCGGGAGAAGTTGCACACATAGAGAACGTGCTCAAGGGCGAGCACCGCGAGCGGGTGCACCGCATGCTGGACCGGGTCGAGACCACTTACTTCGAGTCGTCGGAGGAGGTGAACGAGACCGAGCGTGACCAGCAGTCCACCGACCGGTTCGAGCTGAAGAAGGAGGCGGACCGGACCGTCAAGGAGGACATGAGCGTGCAGGCCGGAGTGACGGTGACCGCCGCCTTCGGGCCGGTCGTCACCACCGCGCACGGCGACTTCGCCTACGCGACATCCAAGCAGGAGTCGACCAGAAGCAGCTCGAACTTCGCCCGCGATGTGGTCGACCGCTCCGTCACAAAGATTCAGAAGAAGGTGAAGACCGAGCGCACCACCAAGACCTTCCACGAGGTCGAGGAGACCAATACCCACGGCGTCGACAACGCCCAGGGCGCCGCGCACATCACCGGCGTCTACCGCTGGGTAGACAAGCGCTACCGGGCACAGGTCTACAACTACGGCCGGCGGCTGATGCTGGAGTTCATCGTGCCGCAGCCGGCGGCCTATTGGCTCGCCTCGCAGCTGCGGCCGAAGACCGTGGTGGGCGCTGAGCCGCCGATACCGCTCGTCAACGCTAAGAACCAGCCGCTGACCGCCGCCGACCTCGACGAGTCGAACTACCAGACGTTCGCCAGCCGCTACAACGCCCAGGGAATCACCACGCCGCCGCTGGAATGGACGTACGCGGCGACGTCGTTCGAGCAGAGTGGCGTCGACAACGGCAAGACCGTATCGAAGATGCTCAAGGACCTGGTCGTGCCGGACGGCTACACCATGATCTACTACATCGCCAACGTGTCGCTGATCTACGTGGTCGGCGGGCCACGGTTCTCGATCCAAATCGGTGACGACGCCGCCGAACTCATCGCCAGCACCGCGGTCAAGCAGGGCGGAGTGCACACCCTGGGGTGGGCGCAGTCCTCGGAGACCTTCGACAACCCGACAGGGCCCATGGCGGTCAGCTGCATCGGGTACGACATCAACGCGTACTCGGTCAACGTCGGCATCAACTGCTACCGGAACGACGCGCACCTGCAGGACTGGCAGAACAAAACCTTCGAGAAGATCAGCACAGCCTACCTGGCCATGAAGACGGCGTACGACCAGAAGGTGGCCCAGGCCGGCGCGCCGGAGGGGGCCGTGGTGATCCAGGGCCGCAACCCGGCCACCAATCGGGAGATCGAGCGCACCGAGCTAAAGAAGCTGTGTGTCACCATGATGACCGGCAGTCACCTCGGCGACTACAACGCGATGACGGACCCGGCGGACGCCCCGGCGAAGCTGCCCGAGGTCGACGTGTACGAGGCGATGGCAGAGGGCCCGGTCATCCAGTTCTTCGAACAGGCCTTCGACTGGCCGCAGATGACCTACCTGTTCTATCCGTACTTCTGGGGCCGCAAGACCAAGTGGACCGAGGCCAGCAACCGCTCCGACATCGACCCGTTGTTCGCCCAGTTCAAGCAGGCAGGCGCGGCCAGGGTGGTGGTCCCGGTGTCGCCCGCATACAACCTGGCGGTCGCGTACTTCCTGGCCCGCAGGAGCCCTCGTCTGGCCGACCGGGTCTGGCTCGGCGGCGAGCCGCCAACCATCGACGACCCGCTGTACAAGTCGGTCGCCGACGAGGTGCGGGCGCAGACCGACGACCTGGCCGGCGCGTTGCCCGAGGGCAGCCCGTGGGAGTTCACCGTGCCGACCACGCTGGTGTGGTTGCAGGAAGGCCCCGAACTCCCCGTCTACCCAGCCTGACTCGATGGCCATCGACCTGGGCCCCTACCGGCGAATGCTGACCTCGGCTCGTGTCGAGTTCGAGGCCGGCATGACCGGCGGCAGGGCGAGCGCCTTCGAGCTGGCCGTGCTGCGCGGCGGGGTCGCCATCATGGCCGAGGATCTCGCTCGGCGGCCTGACTCCCTTGCCGCATACGAGCATCGCAAGGAGGGCGGTCTCTCCGGCCCGGAGCTGTGGAAGGTCACCGCGCGGCGGCAGGCGGCAGCCCCGCTGCGCCGCCGTGAGCTGACCCCGGAGGCCTTCACCGCCAAGAACAACGAATACCTGGCGCTGATGCGGATGCTGCGCGAACGCGCCACCATGCCCACGCACCTGGTCGTCGATCGCACCCGCAAGCGCGTACTGCTGGTACAGGAACACGACCGGGCATCGGCGGTGCCAGGATCTCCGGTGCCTCCCACGCCTTCTGTTCCCGACGCCCTCGACGCCATTGCGGCGACCCTGGCCGCGTGGGTGATGGCGCACCAGGGCGACGACGACTTTCTCACCCTGCCCGCGGCCGAGGGTATGAGCCGGATGCTGGCACAGCGCCAGGATCTGCTGGTCACGCTGCGGATAGCCCAGCAGCAGCCCACCGACACCAATTCCTTCCCGCTGCCCGTCGAACACCGTCCGGCGGTGCTGGAGGTCGTCGAGTTCGGCATCGCCCTCATCCCGGTCGTCGGCACCGCGGTTGCGATCTTCGAGGCGGCCTTCGGGTACGACATCTTCGGCTACGAGCTGACCGAGGTCGACCGGTGCATCATCGCCGCGGGCGTGCTGCTGCCGTTCGCCTCCCGGTTCGTCAAGGGCGGTCGGGCGCTCTACACCGCAGCGCGGATGGAGCGGCTGTACGGGCTCGGCGCCGCACGGTGGAGCCTCGCCCTGGCTGCGGGTGAGAAGGTCAGCGAGGACGTCACTGGGCGCCTCGCCATCTCCGAGGCCCGGACCCTGATCGCGGCGGGAAAGAAGGTCGATTCGGCGCTGGCGGCGAGGGCCGTCACCGCGCTGGAGAGGATGGGCGTCAAGCGGGGCAGCCCGCGGGGCATGCCCATCGCCACGTACGTCGCCGACTCGCTGAAGAAGCTCGTCAGCGGCACGGCAGTGCTCAGCGAGCTGGACCATCTGGCGCTGATGCGGGTCGTTGAGAAGGGCCCGAACATTAACCTGATGAAGGGGCAGCTGCTGGAGGAGTTCCTGGAGGCGCGGATCGCGGCGTGGCTGCGTGATCCCGCCGGGGCGCGTGCCCTGGGCATCCACATCCCCGCGCCCCAGACGCTGGAGTTCATCCCGGGCCACATGATCCGCGACGCGTCGGGACGCCAGCTCACCGACGGCATCCTGGCCCACCGGCAGAACGGTGAGCTGATCATCGTCGCCATCTTCGAGGCCAAGGCAGGCAGGCACGCCGCCCGGGAGTTGAAAATCGCCTCCGGCGGCATCAGTTCCCTGTCCCAGGCTGAGCGCGCCGAGCTGCGCGCGTACGCCCGTGACGTGCTGCGCGCCCGCAACAACCGGGCCCGGCTGCGCGGCGAAAAGTTCCCCACCAGGGCCGACGAGGTCGACGCGGCCCTGGACAGGATCGAGCGTGAGGTCGTGCTGAGCGAGGAGGGCGGGCAGGTCCGCCGCGACATCGAGCGGCTGGCGGCCAATGAGGACGGTACCGCGGCAGTGGTCCAGGTCGGTGAGGAGTTCCTGCCGGTGCGGGTCTCCCCGAAGGACACAAAGCTCTTCGGTGTACTTCCCAGGGATGTGCCGGTGGGGAACATGCAGGAGCAGCTCACGGGACTGGGCTACAACTTCGAGGTGCTCGGAATGAATGTGACGCAGAAGGAGCTGGTCGACCTGTCCAACAGCCTGCGCATCCACGTGCCGCCGGAGCACCTGCTGGGCCCGGCTCCCCTGCTCCCCCGCGGCGTGCCCGGCCAGGCCGTCCCGGTGCCCGCCACCGGCCAGCCGAAGTAGCAGCCCCACCGAACAGGCCCCATCCGGCAGCCAACCAGTCCTGTCGGCGTACGGGTCCAAATGCACAAGCAGGTACGGCTGGAGCGTACAGAGGTCGACGCTCCAGAAGGGGCGACGACGTCTGTCGAGCACCTTCCCATGTCGCATGACGGACCGCCCTGCCGACTACAATCCGTCACCGCTGGGGTGGTCGCGCTCACGCCGGATCGCGGCAGAAGCGGATGTCTCGGTATCTGGTGGTGATGCTGGTGACGGGCGACAATGAGCCGGTCGGGTGAGGCAAAACGGACAGGGGCAACCGGTGGAGCGATTCGCGGTCGTGGTCGGCGCCGGCTCGTTCAGATCAGATGACGGTGGTGCGATCGGGTTCCCTCACCGCTGGACACCTGAGGGCGTCACGGTCGAGGCGGACTTCACCGGGGCACACCTGTTGCACCTCGCCGCGGCTGGCTGCGTCCTGAATGACATATATCGGGAGGCAGGCGAACTCGGCATCCGGATCGACGGGGTACGTGTATCGGCCGAGGGAGGTTTCGACACGCAGACGTGGATATCGAGCGGCATCACCTACCAGGTCGAGTTGAGCTCACCCGCGTCCGGCGACGAACTTGCCACGCTGCTGGATCGTGTCGACGATGTCGCCGAGATACCGCGGGCGATTCGAGCCGGGACCACGGTACAAAGAAGCTGACACGCCTCTCGACTCTCACATCACCAGCGGTCACGCCGGGCATCGCGCGAGGAGAGGCTAAAAGGGGCATGGGTGGGCGCCTCCTCGGCATCCGGGTCCCGGCGCTGACCGCGTTCCACCCGCACCCCCACATCGACTACTTCCTGACGCACATCTTCTGCCACCCGGACCAGGTCGAGCGGACCAGGCGCGGCCGCGGACGAGCTGGTAGCCCAGCTCGCCGCCGAGGGCACCCCCTCGGCGCTGCATACGGTGCACCGTCACCGATCGTCGACCCTGGCACCATCCACGTCATGCGCGGCGACCCGCTCCACCAGGCGCTAACAGCGAAGCAGACCAGGCTCATCTGACCCACGTACGAAAGGGTCCGGTCCGGGCCCACCGCGGTGATCCGGCGAACACGGTGGTGCCCTGTACCGTGCCAAAAATTGTGTTGCAGGCTATGAGCTGCGGATTTGTGAGCGGATCAAGCGGCCCTGTGATACTCGTTGATGAGGCCACCAAGGATGCGGCGCCGGCGGATCGGCTTGTCGATCGCGACGACCGCGCCGCCGGGGTCGTAGTCGGGTGGATGCTGCTCCAGGCCCTGGTGTGGCCGGTGCCAGTCGAAGTGGTCCTCATAGTCACGGAGCACCGTGCGGGCGTGCTGTTCGTTGTAGATCAACATCCGGTCGGTGCACTCGGTCCGGACGCTGCGCACGAAGCGTTCCGCGAACGCGTTCGCCCGGGGTGTGCGTGGCGGAGTCTTCACCACGTCGATGCCTTCGGCGGCGAACACGGCGTCGAAGGATGCGGTGAACTTGGCGTCGCGGTCGCGCACCAGAAACCGGAACCGTGTCACACGCTCGCCGAGGTTCATCACCAGGTTGCGGGCCTGCTGGGTAGCCCAGTCCGCGGGCCTCGTGCCCGCCCGCCCGCAATTGGGCGGTGGCGGTCTGCAGGGCCGCGTCGTTGATGTCGGCCAGGACGACTGCGGCTCCCGCGTGGGCGAACGCCTGCGCGGTGGCGAGCCCCATGCCGGAGCTGGCGCCGGTGACCAGGGCTACCTGGCCGGTGAAGTCGTAGGTGGGGTTCATGGTGTCTCCCGGTGGCACGCTCGGTGTTCTTCAGGCGGCGAAGGGCCTGACGGTCGCGGTGACGGCGCCGTCGAGGTCGGCGATGCGGCTGGCGGCGTCTCCGTCGAGGCGGCCGATGATCACGATGCCGGGGTAGTACGACTGGTCGCCGTAGTAGAGGACGAGGTCGTTGCCGGGCGCGTAGTAGCCGACATCGCCGACGTCGGGGTCCGCGCCGTCCGGCTGGCCGTCCAGGGACAGGGGTGCGGGCAGTGGGCCAGTCTTCTCCACCGCGCCGTGGTCGATCATGTTGACGGTCAGCGGCAGTTGGGCAAGCAGGTCACGGCCGGCGGCGCTGTCGAAGATCGTGGCCTGGAAGCGCTGGTCGTTGATGGTGATCTGGATCTTCATCTGTTCTCCCCGGGGCGCGGTGGTGCCGCTCGGTGGTGCCGTGGTCCGGCCGGCGCTGCTGGGCGAGGTGGCGGACGGTCGTTCGCCGGTGTCGCCGGACTGACCGTCGCTGCCGCAGCCGGCGAGGCTCAGGCCGAAAAGCGCCGACAGCGCTACGCCGACGGCCGTGCGTGTGGCTGGCATGGCATCTTCCAGTGTCGGGTCCGGCACGGCATCACAGCGTGAGCAGGACCTTGGTGGCGGTGCGCTGATCCATGGCCTGGTAGCCCTCGGCGGCCCGGTCGAGCGGCAGGGTGAGGTCGAAGACCTTGCCCGGGTCGATGGTGCGGTCCCAGATCAGCCGGATCAGTTCGGGGAGGAACCGCCGGACCGGGGCGGGTCCGCCGTGGATGTGCACGCCGGACATGAACAGCTCGTCGCCGGGGATGGCGACGTCGTGGGATACCCCGACGAAGCCGACGTGGCCGCCGGGGCGGGTGCAGTGGATGGCCTGCATCATGGCCTCCTGGGTGCCGACGGCCTCGATGACGCTGTGGGCGCCCAGGCCGCCGGTCAGCTCCTTGACTCTCTTGACGCCGGCGTCGCCGCGTTCGGTGACGATGTCGGTGGCGCCGAACTCCCGGGCGAGAGCCTGCCGGTCGGGGTGGCGGCTGAACGCGATGATGCGCTCCGCGCCGAGCTGCCGGGCGGCCAGGATGCCGAGCAGGCCGACCGCGCCGTCCCCGACGACCGCGACGGTCTTACCGGGTCCGGCTTCGGCGGCGACCGCCGCGAACCAGCCGGTGCCGAGGACGTCGGAGGCCGCCATCAGCGACGGGATCAGCTCCGGGTCGGGCCGCCCGGGAGTGGCGACGAGGGTGCCGTCGGCGAGCGGGATGCGGGCCAGCTCCGCCTGGGTGCCGATGGTGCCCATCAGGACGCGGTGCACGCAGTACGCCTGGTAGCCGGCCTGGCAGATCTCGCACGTGTTGTCGGACGCCCAGAACGAGCCGACGACGAAGTCACCGACCTCCACGGTGCGCACCTCGGACCCGACCGCCGCGACGACGCCGACGTACTCGTGACCCATCACCTGGTGGTTCACCGGTTCGGCGCCGCGGTACGGCCACAGGTCGCTACCGCAGATACAGGTCGCGGCCAGCCGGATGATCGCATCGGTCGGCTCGATGATCGTCGGGTCCGGGCGCTGTTCGACCCGCACGTCCCCGGGCTTGTACATGACAACCTGACGCATCCTGGTGCGCTCCGTTCGCTTGGATTCCGACGGCCCTTCAGGGCCACGGCACCCAGTCAACGTGCCCGCCCGAGCGGGGAGAAGTCCCTGGTGATGGGTGTACTGACAGGGCACCCCTACCCGGCGTCGCGCGGCCTACGCTCGACGCATGGACAACCGTTCGGAGGTGCGCGACTTCCTGACCACGCGCCGGGCCCGGCTGACGCCCGAGCAGGTCGGCCTGCCGCCGACCCGCAGCCGCCGCGTTCCCGGGCTGCGGCGCAGCGAGGTCGCCGCCATCGCCGGGCTCAGCGTCGAGTGTTATGCCCGGCTCGAACGCGGCCAGATTGCTGGCGCGTCGTCCGGCGTGCTGGAGGCACTGGCCCGAGCGTTGCAGCTCGACGAGACCGAGCGTGCCCACCTGTACGACCTGGCCCGCGCCGCGGACGGCATCCCGACCTCGGGGCGGCCCCGCCGCCGCACGGCCAACAAGGCCGCCGCGCGCCTCAGCCTGCGCTGGGCGATGGAGGCCATCACTGACGGCGTCGCTTTCGTCCGCGATCCGCAGCAGAACCTGCTCGCCACCAACGCGCTCGGCCGCGCGTTCTACGCACCCGTGATCGGCGACGGGGGATGCCTGCCCAACCTGGCCCGGTTCCAGTTCCTCGACCCGGCAGCGCGCGACTTCTACCCCGACTGGGACCGCTTCGCCGAGATGTGCGTCGGCGTCATGCGCGCCGAGGCCGGCCACGACCCGCACGACCGCGGACTGCAGGACCTCGTCGGCGAGCTCTCCACCCGCAGTGAGGACTTCCGCCGGCTCTGGGCCGACCACAACGTACGCACCCACGGCACCGGCACGAAGCGATTCCACCACCCCGTCGTCGGCGAACTCACCCTCGCCTACGAGGAACTCGCGATCACCGCCGAACCAGGCCTGGTCCTGCTCGTGTACACGGCCGAACCCGGCTCGCCGTCCGCCGAACGCCTGCGCCTACTCGCCTCCTGGGCGGCCACCGCCACCACTGCCACCGCCGCAGTCCGCGATTCGGAAGGAACCTGATGCAGATCACCCGCAGCTCCATCACCACCGCCAAGGGACCCAGCGACTGGTTCACCGGCGACGTGTACATCGACGCCGTCGCCGCCGCACCCCCGCCGTCGCGGGTCACCGCGAACCTGGTTCACTTCATGCCCGGCGCCCGAACCCACTGGCACCGCCACCCCCTGAGCCAGACCGTCTTCGTCACCGAGGGCATCGGCCTGTGCCAGCGCCGCGGCGGGCCCGTCGAAGTCATCCGCCCCGGCGACCGCGTCCTGTTCGAAGCCGACGAGGAACACTGGCACGGCGCCGCACCCGACCGGCTCATGGTTCACCTCGCCATAAACGAAGCCGACAACCAGCACGACGCCGTCCACTGGCTCGAACCCGTCACCGACGCCGAATACGCCGCAGCCCGTCGCTAACGGCACCTCTCCCCATCAAGACGCCGGCAGCGCGAATACTGCAGGTCTCGAATACCGTCTCTTCGCCAGCAGGCCTACCGCACCACCGAAGCCATCATCGGCGGCGTCACCCCCAGCATCGACGACCCCGAGACCCTCCTGCTGGGTCGCTGCGACCAGCAGGGACGACTCCGGTACACCGGCCGAACAATCCTCTACGACCCGCACAGCGTGCCGAACTGGCCGCCCTGCTCACGCCCATCGACCCGAAGGGGTCACACCCGTGGGAGGCCAACGCCTTCGATGCTGGAGCCCGGCACACCGACCGGTACGTCCGCTGGCTCACCGATCCGGACCCGCAGCTGGTGGGGTACGCCGCCGAACTACTCGCCTGGTTCGCGCCCGACGAGGCAGCGCTGGCCGGGCTCATGGCGGTCCCGGATGACGCGGCCCGCGCCGCCACCCGGGCCAGCGCCAACCTGACCCTCGCCCACTGCCCGGTCGGCTCGGAGCGGGTCGACGCCCGCCTCCGCGAGCTGCTGTCCGCGAACGCTGCGGTCGTCCGGGTCACGGCGGCGGTGGGGCTGGCGTACAGGCTCGGCGACCAGCTACCCGACCTCGCCCTCGACGTCCTCACCGACGCCCGCAGCTCGGACTTCGATGCCGAAGTACCCGGCTGGGACCGGTCGGTGCGCGGGTTCGTGGCACTCGCTCGGTCTCGGCTGACTTGCCGCCGCGACACACGGTTTTCAAAGGCAGTAGCCTCAGCACGCACGCCCTTCTTCTACCACGGTGTATGTGCAGTGAGTCGCTGACGGGCCGCTCGGTCATTCCGCACATGTTCCGGATCTTGCGGATCAGGCTGTCATCATTTCGCCTCGGCAAGCTCCGCCCGCCGCGCGCGCTGTCTTGCCGACATATCCTGGTTCGGCGCGGCCCGGAGTGCGAGTCATGGACGCCTGCGGGGCGAGGCGGAACATAGTTTCCGCTGATCAGACGGGGCATCGTCTGAGTACCGGGGTTACATCCCTCCGGGCCGTGCTCATATTGTGCCAGCCCCCGCTCTTACGGCCTAGTTCTTCCTGTTGCGACCCTCGCCCGCCCGGGGACTTCTCCTTGCCTCCGCGAACCGGCCTCTTAAACACGATCCTGACAGTCTCAACCGGGGCGTGACACTGTGAGCAGGCATTAACGAGCCCGGCGGCGACAATGCGTAGCGCTCGGTTCGCGGCAGGTGCGGACGTCGAAGGCTGCGGTGTTTGGCTTCCGAGCGACCGGTCATGGTGTGGACCCCGCAACAGGCGGCGCGTTCCTCGACCACGCCGAGGAGCACGACATCGCCCTCTACCCACTGTTCGCGCTCATCCTTCACCGCAGCCTGCGCCGCGGCGAGGCCGTCGGACTCACCGACACCGCCGTCGACCTCGACAACTCCCTGATCAGCGTCACCCAACAGATGGCCACCCAGGGCTACACACCCGTGATCAAAAAGGTCAAGTCCGAGTCCGGCAACCGGATCATGGCCAGAGCCAGCATCACCCGCGTCATCCTGCGCGCCCACGACCTGCGGCACTGCGCCGCCACCTACCTCAAAGCCGCCGGCGCCGACCTCAAAGACATCCAGGAACTCCTCGACCACTCCTTCGCCGCCGCCATGACCGACGTCTACACCTCGGTCATCGCCGAACTCGACGTCAAACGCGCCAAAGCCGAAGCCGCCACCGAGGATGACCTGCCGTTGCTCGCGTTCGACGTCGACGCCGCGTCCTGGCGGTCCTTCGTGGACCTGGCCAAGCGGATCGGGCCCACCGGCTGACCCCCCCCGACGGGCTCAGGCCGACGGCTTCACCGGGGGC
>NZ_JBFAPG010000117.1:0-13905 GCF_040675595.1 Micromonospora sp. NPDC049580 | reverse complement strand
CGCCGGATTTTCCGGCGCGGACCAGGCCGTTTCCGTTAGCCTGTCGATACGGGTCCTATCGCCTTAATTCGGGCCTATCGGCGCGGTTGGGGGAGCGATGACGGAGCAGGCGAAGAGCCTCGCTCAGCAGACGGAGGAGCGGTTGGAAAGTCTGGCCGACACCGTCCGCGAGAAGTTCGACAAGGTCACCGAGGCAACCTTTCGCGACCGGATCAAGGAGGGACGGTTCGCCGACCAGGACGACCACGGCGTCGACCCGGCCCGAGCCGAGACCGAGCGCAAGCAGGACTGATCCGGTGACCGACGTGCGGGCCGGGACCCACGGGGGGTCCCGGCCCGTTCGCCTTGCTTGCTTGCTTGCTTGCTTGCGCGGGCCGGGACGCGGTGACGCTGCGTCCCTGCGCTACCCGGTCATCGGCGGGCCCGATGTCCCGCCGTCGTGACCCGGCGGACGTGATCGTTGGCGGCTGAGCGACTCGACACGCCGGGCAGCCGACTGCTGAGCTGCCAACGATCATCGTGAAGACGGCCTGGTGGCGATTCTGCTCAGCCGAGGCGGCGGTTTTCGCGGACCAGGCCGCCCTCGCACCAGTCCCGGTAGACGAAGAGGTCCGGCCGGGCCAGCAGGACGCGGCCGTTGTGCGCCCAGATCCTCATCAGCTCGTCGCCGTCGCGCTCGGCCTGCTCGACCAGCTTGCGGAAGCGGCGCTTGGGATGGGCACGAAAGTTCGTCCGGATGCCGTCCGCGGCGTAGATGTAGAGGCAGTGCAGCGCGAAGCGCCGCGCGGGGCAGGTCGCGTCCATCGCCAGCTCGAAGAGCGTCAGCACCAGGCGGTCGCCGGAGACCAGGAGGTCCCAGTCGGGTGGCATGGAGGACAACGGCACCGAATCGGGCTGGAACGCCCAAGCTCGCAACTCCGCCGGCGTCGGATCGACGGGGTTGGCAAAACCGTGGAACGTCGACTCCTGCACGCTCACCGGCCAACCTTCCGCTCTCGCCCGCGTCTGGCAACGCTGCCTGCGGACCGTGGCTGCTGGGGCGAAACGGTAACCCGCCGTCGAGTGCTGCGGTAGTACCCGCAGGGAGCAATTCGGCATCCGTCGGCCGGCCTGGCCCGAACGGCCGTTCGGGTGTCCTGGCCAGCGCCGCTGCCGCGCCGACAAGGGCACGGCAGCGGGCTGAACGTCAGTCGTGGATCGGCACCGGCTCCCGCCGCTGGGCCGCCGCGCGGTTGCGCAACCACCGCTTGAACCACGGGAAGTCGGGCAGCCGGGCCAGGATCGGCCCGGTCACCACGGTGATCAGGACGTACGTCGCGGCGAGCGCGGCCAACCGCGGCTCGACGCTGCCGGCCGCGACCGCGAGCCCGGCGATGACGATCGAGAACTCACCTCGGGGTACGAGGGCCAGGCCGGCCCGCCAGCGACCGGGTTCGGCGATGCCGACCCGGCGGGCCGCCAGGTAGCCGGTGAGCGTCTTCGTGCCCATGGTGACCACGGCCAGGGCGAGCGCCGGCAGCAGCACCGGCGGGATGTCCTGCGGGCTGGTGGTCAGGCCGAAGAACACGAAGAACACCGCGGCGAACAGATCCCGCAGTGGCGAGAGCAGCTCGGTGGCATGGTGGGCCACCGGGCCGGAGAGCGCGATGCCGACCAGGAATGCGCCGACCGCCGCCGACACCTGCAGCTTCGCCGCGATGCCCGCGATCAGCAACGTCAGGCCGAGTACGCCGAGCAGCAGCGCCTCCGGGTCCTTCGCCGACAGGGCGGACGAGATCAGGTGGCCGTACCGGATGGCGACCACCAGAACGATCAGCACCGTACCCACCGCGACGGTGAGCGCGATCCCGCCGCCGACCAGGCCGCTGCCTAGCAGCACGGCGGTGACCAGGGGCAGGTAGAGCGCCATCGCCAGGTCCTCGATGACCAGCACCGAGAGGATCACCGGGGTCTCCCGGTTACCGAGCCGACCCAGGTCGGCGAGGACCTTGGCGATCACGCCCGACGAGGAGACCCAGGTGATGCCGCCGAGCACCAGGGCGGCCACCCAGTCCCAGCCGAGCAGCAGGGCGAAGATGGCGCCGGGCAGGGCGTTGAGCAGCCCGTCGATCAGGCCGGCCGGTGCTGCCGAGCGCAGGTTGCCGACGAGCTCGTTGGCCGAGTACTCGAGGCCGAGCATCACCAGCAGCAGGATCACGCCGATCTCGGCGCCGACCGCGAAGAATTCCTCACTGGCGTCCAGCGGCAGCAGCCCGCCGTGCCCGAACGCGAGCCCGGCGAGCAGGTAGAGGGGGATGGGAGAGAGGCCGATGCGTCGGCTGAGCCGGCCGAGGAGCCCGAGCAGCAGCAGGAGCGCGCCGACTTCGATGAGCAGCGTGGTGAGATCGTGCATCCGCCTCAGCCGTCCGGGTCACTGTCGGCGAGGATGGCGGACACGCCGTCGAGACCCTGACGGGTCCCGACGACGACCACCACGTCACCGGCCGCGAAGCGGAAGGAGGGCTCGGGCGACACGTTCACCGTGCCATCGCGCAGCACCGCCACGATCGAGGCGCTGGTGCGGGTACGCGCCTTGGTGTCGCCGAGCATCCGGTTGACGTACCGCGAACCGGCCGGGATGGCGATCTGCTCGGTGAGCAGACCGGCAGCCTGCTCGCGCAGCCCGGAGAGCTGACCGAGCATCAGCGACGCGCCGAGGATGTCGGCCAGCGCCTCCGCCTCGTCGTCGGTCAGCGGAATGTCCGCCTGGCAGGAGTCGGGATCGTCCGGGTCGTAGAGGACAAGATCACGGCGGCCATTGCGGTGGGAGACCACGCCCAGGCGGCGTCCGGACTCCGTCACCAGATCGTGGCGTACCCCGATCCCCGGTAAGGCGGTCTGCTCGACACGTACTCGCACCCGCCCAGGCTACCGCTAGGTGAACAGACGGCAGATCTTGGAAGCCACGTCCCCCGCCCGGCCATGATCAACACGGGATCGCCGATATCGCGGTATCCCAGTCGGCGGGACACCCCCAGATCAGCGATCTCGTGTCGATCTAGAGCGCGCGGCCGCGAGTCGGGGGGTCTACGGCTTCCCCGCCACGAACACGCCGACGCCTTCCAGCGTCTCGGTCAAGCCGGTCGCACGGAGGATCATCATGGCCTTGCCGACCACGGTGTCCGACACGCCGTACTCCTTGCCGACCACGGTGTCCGACACGCCGTACTCCTTGCAGAGCTGCGACCGGCTCGGCAGCTTCGTGCCGGGCGGCCACGCGCCTGATTCGACAGCGGGTTGATCGACTCGGTTTCGGTGATGTCGGGGTGTCCCGTTAGCCCGGATACCCCGATTTCCAGGACGTCGAGTCGATCTACCGGCGCGGTCAGCGGAGGGTGGCGAAAAACTCGCGGATGTCGCCGACCAGGGCATCGGTGGCCTGGTGAGCGGCGTAGTGGCCGCCGATGTCGCCGCGTCCCTCGACGTCAGTCTCGTACGCCGTCCAGCGGACGATGTTCGCGTGGTCCCGTTCGGCGAAGCGGCGGATGGACTGGAAGTCGCCGGGGAACATGGCCAGCGCCGTCGGTGCCGTGGTCGGCTCGGACGGCTGCTGACCGGCGTGCGCGTCCTCCCAGTAGAAGCGGATCGCCGAGGCGGCCGTGCCGGTGAACCAGTAGAGCGCCACGTTGGCCAGGACGAAGTCGTCGTCGAGGCTCTCGTCGAAGAGTT
The DNA here is from genome assembly GCF_040675595.1 of Micromonospora sp. NPDC049580. Taxonomy (NCBI): domain Bacteria; kingdom Bacillati; phylum Actinomycetota; class Actinomycetes; order Micromonosporales; family Micromonosporaceae; genus Micromonospora; species Micromonospora sp. NPDC049580. Next base: position 10,197 of record NZ_JBFAPG010000117.1, on the reverse strand, counting down.
GGGCGTTCCAGGCCAGCAGGCCGACGGGCGAGTCGGCCAGCCCGTACGCCAGGGTCTGCGGCTGCTGGCTGTGCACCTGGTTGAAGGAGAACTTGTTCTCGTAGAACCACTGGAGGTGCCCGAGCGCCGCCTGGTCCGCCTCGGACAGCCCGGCGAACTCGGCCGGGTCGCCGGACGGGAACGAGAAGAGTTGCGTGACGTGCACGCCGAGGACGTGCTCGGCGTCGATCCGGCCCAGCTCCGGCGCGACCATCGAGCCGGCGTCGTTGCCGACCGCGCCGTAGCTGTCGTACCCCAGTCGGTTCATCAGCTCGGCCCAGGCGCGGGCGGTGCGGAAGCGGTTCCAGCCGGCGCTGCGGGTGGGGCCGGAGAACGCGAAGCCGGGCAGCGACGGGATGACCAGGTGGAAGGCCGGCGCCGCCGGGTCGCTTGGCTCGGTGAGCGGGCCGATCACGTCCAGGTATTCCAGCACCGAGCCCGGCCAGCCGTGGGTGAGCACCAGGGCGGTGGCGTCCGGCCGGGACGACCGGACGTGCAGGAAGTGGATCTGCTCGCCGTCGATCTCCGTGGCGAACTGCGGGTGGGCGTTCAGCCGGGCCTCGACGGCCCGCCAGTCGAACCCGTCCCGCCACCGGTCGGCGAGCGTGCGCACCCGGTCGGCGCTCATGCCGTACGTGTCGCCGGCACCGGGCAGCTCGGCCGGCCAGTTCGTGCGGCGCAGGCGGGCGGCCAGGTCGTCGAGGGCGGTCTGCGGGATCTCGACGCGGAACGGGCGGATCACGGTCATTTCGAACTCCTCCGGAACGGAATGTTTCGTTCTGCAATCACGCTATCAGACCGGAACGATCCGTTCCAGTGTTAGTCTCTGGTCATGTCGACGACGTCTCCCAAGGCCCTGGCCGGCCGCCGCGCCCAGGCCGCCCGCAACGACGAGGTGATCCTCGAAGCCGCCCGCGCCGTCTTCCTCGACGACCCGAAGGCGCCGATCGCCGCCGTCGCGGACCGCGCGGGCGTCGGCATCAGCGCGCTCTATCGGCGGTACGCGGGCAAGGAGGCTCTGCTGCGTCAGCTCTGCCACGACGGGCTGCGCCGCTACATCGCCGTGGCCGAGGAGGCGCTCGCCGAGCCGGACGACTGGACCGCGTTCGCCGGGTTCCTGGCCGCGGTGGTCGACGCCGACGTGCACTCGCTCACCGTCCACCTGGCCGGCACCTTCACGCCGACCGAGGAGATGGGCCGGGACGCGCTGCGCGCCAGCGAGCTGGCCACCGCGCTCGTCGAACGGGCGCACGCCAGTGGGCGACTGCGCCCCGACGTGGTCGTACAGGACCTGGGGCTGGTGCTGGAGGCGTGTGCGGCGGTGCGCGTACCCGATGCGGAGCGGACCCGCCAGCTGCGCCGCCGGCAGCTCGCGGTGCTGCTCGGCGGCCTGTCGACGGCGCCGGACTCCGACCCGCTGCCCGGCCCGCCCCCGGCGACCGGCGAGTTCGACTGGCGGTGGCGGCCCCGGGAGTGATGACCGTCACAGCGGTAAGGTTGAGCGGAATACGCTCAACTCTGGTTGTGTCCAACCCAGTGGACAACGCCGATCCGGGGGAGCCCATGAACACCGAGAAACTCACCACCAAGAGCCGCGAGGCCATCACCGGCGCCGTCGCGCTGGCCAACCAGCGTGGCCACGCCACCGTCGAGCCCTGGCACCTCCTGCTGTCCCTGCTGGACACCGACGGCTCGACCGCCGCCGGCCTGCTGCGCGCCGTCGGGGCCGACCCCGCCGAGCTGCGCCGGGCCGCCCAGCGGGCGGTCGACGCCCTGCCGGCCGCGCGGGGCTCCAGCATCGCCGAGGCCACGCTGGCCCGGGAGTTCGTCAACGCCATCGGCGCCGCCGAGCAGATCGCGCGGCCGTTGGGCGACGAGTACACCTCCACCGAGCACCTGCTCGCCGGCCTGGCCCGGGTCGGCGGCGCGGTGTCCGCCGCGCTGAAGTCGGCCGGCGCCACCGAGGAGGCCCTGGTCGCGGCCTTCCCGACCGTCCGGGGCGGAGACCGGCGGGTCACCACCGCCGACCCGGAGCAGACCTACCAGGCCCTCAGCAAGTACGGCGTCGACCTGACCGCCAGCGCTCGCGACGGCAAGATCGACCCGGTGATCGGCCGGGACTCGGAGATCCGCCGGGTCATCCAGGTGCTCTCCCGTCGTACGAAGAACAACCCGGTGCTGATCGGCGAGCCCGGCGTCGGCAAGACCGCGATCGTCGAGGGCCTCGCCCAGCGGATCGTGGCCGGCGACGTCCCCGAGTCGCTGCGCGACAAGAAACTGGTCTCGCTGGACCTCGGCGCGATGGTCGCCGGCGCCCAGTACCGGGGCCAGTTCGAGGAGCGGCTGAAGTCCGTCCTGGAGGAGATCAAGAACTCCAACGGGCAGGTCATCACGTTCCTCGACGAGCTGCACACCGTCGTCGGCGCCGGCAAGGGCGAGGGCTCGATGGACGCCGGCAACATGCTCAAGCCGATGCTGGCCCGCGGTGAGCTGCGGATGGTCGGTGCCACCACGCTGGACGAGTACCGCGAACACATCGAGAAGGACCCGGCGCTGGAGCGGCGCTTCCAGCCGGTGCTTGTCGGCGAGCCGACCATCGAAGACACCATCGGCATCCTGCGCGGGCTCAAGGAGCGCTACGAGGTGCACCACGGCGTGCGGATCACCGACGCCGCGCTGGTCGCCGCCGCGACGCTCTCCGACCGGTACATCACCGACCGGTTCCTGCCGGACAAGGCGATCGACCTGGTCGACGAGTCCGCGTCCCGGCTGCGGATGGAGATCGACTCCCGCCCGGTCGAGGTGGACGAGATCGAGCGCGCGGTCCGCCGGCTGGAGATCGAGGAGATGGCGCTGGCCAAGGAGCCGGACGCCGCGTCCGCCGAGCGGTTGGCGCGGCTGCGCCAGGAGTTGGCCGACAAGCGCGAGCAGCTCACCGTGCTCTCCGAGCGCTGGCAGACCGAAAAGAGCCACATCACCAAGCTCTCCACCGCCAAGGAGGAGCTGGAGCGCCTGGGCGGCGAGGCCGAGCGGGCCGAGCGGGACGGGGAGCTGGAGCGTGCCGCCGAGCTGCGCTACGGCCGCATCCCCGCCCTCAAGGTCGAGCTGAAGCAGGCCGAGGAGGAGCTGGCCCAGCTCCAGGCCGACGGCGCGATGCTCAAGGAGGAGGTCGGCGCGGACGACATCGCCGCGGTGGTCGCCTCGTGGACCGGCATTCCGGCCGGCCGCCTGCTCGAAGGCGAGACGGCAAAGCTGCTGCGGATGGAGGAGTCGCTGGGCGGCCGGGTGGTCGGCCAGGCCGAGGCCGTGAGCGCGGTGTCCGACGCCGTACGCCGGGCACGGGCCGGTGTCGCCGACCCGGACCGCCCGACGGGCAGCTTCCTCTTCCTCGGCCCGACCGGTGTCGGCAAGACCGAGCTGGCCAAGGCGCTCGCCGAGTTCCTCTTCGACGACGAGCGGGCGATGGTCCGCATCGACATGAGCGAGTACGGCGAGAAGCACTCGGTGGCTCGCCTGGTCGGCGCCCCGCCCGGGTACGTCGGCTACGAGGAGGGCGGGCAGCTCACCGAGGCGGTGCGCCGGCGGCCGTACTCGGTGATCCTGCTGGACGAGGTGGAGAAGGCCCACCCGGACGTCTTCGACGTGCTGCTCCAGGTGCTCGACGACGGTCGACTCACCGATGGCCAGGGCCGCACGGTGGACTTCCGCAACGCGATCCTGATCCTCACCTCCAACCTCGGGTCGTCGGTGATCAGCGACCTGACACTGGCCGAGGAGCAGCGCCGGGAGGGCGTCCTGGCCGTGGTCCGGTCGCACTTCAAGCCGGAGTTCCTCAACCGGCTGGACGACATCGTGGTCTTCGCCGCGCTGCGCGGGGATGATCTGCGCTCCATCGTGGACATCCAGCTGGACCGGATGCGGCGGCGGTTGGCCGACCGGCGGCTCGGCCTGGAGATCACCGAGTCCGCGCGTCAGTGGCTGGCCGAGCACGGCTACGACCCGATCTACGGCGCCCGCCCGCTGCGCCGCCTGGTCCAGACCGCCATCGGCGACCAGTTGGCCAAGGCCCTGCTGAGCGGATCAATCCGAGACGGCAACACAGTAAAGGTAGACCTGAACGCTGGCGCCAACTCCCTCACGGTAACCCCGGCCTGACCCGCGGTGATCAAGAGGTTTGCGTCATGGGTACGTCTTCTCATGACGCAAACCTCTTGATCAACAGGGTGAGAGGTGGGCGGGGAGGGAAAGGGTTGGGGCATGTTCGGGATGCGTAAGGCTTGGGAGCGGGACCTTGGTGCGGCCGTGGACGAGTTGGTCACCGCCGACACGCTTGCTTTCGGTGGGGTGGGGATCGCCGGTGCGACCTTGCCGGTGACCGAGGCGTACCAGCGCGTCGAGGCTGCGCTCGACGACCACCCCGAGGAGGTACGCCGGCAGCTCGACCGGCTGCTCGCCGAGGGTTCACCCGCCGGCCGGGCGTACGCGGCGACGCTGCTGGAGCGTGCCGACCCGGCGGCGGCCCGAGCGGCGTGGACGTCGCTGCGGGACGACCCCACCGAGTTCACCACCTTCGTCGGCTGCGTCATGGGGCGCTCCACCCTCGGCGACTACGCCACCCAGCGACTCGCGGCGGCGTGACCCGGCCGCCGCACCGGCCGGTCGCGCACCCGACACCGACCGCTGGCCGCCCCGGCACGGGAGAGCGGCCCGCATCCGGGTATCCACAATGACCACGGCCGGCGACACCCCGGCTGCCGTCGGTAGCTGAGCTTTCGGTCACGACGCGACTCAATTCGGTGCGCGAGGTTGTTACCGTCTGCGCCGACGTACCTGGGGAGGTGGTCGGGTGGACGGGTCGCTGACGTACCTGATGGCGGCGGTGGTCGTACTCATCGTGGTCGTGCTCGTGTTCGTCGTGCGGGCCCGGCGGCGGGCCGCGGCCCGGCCCACCGGCGTGCCGCCGGCCGCCCGGCCCACCCTTGACGGCGCCCACCGACTGGCGCCGGGTGATCGCGTGCGGATCGGCCAGCGGGAGTACGTCGTGAGCGGCACCATCCGCCTGGTCGAGGGGGACTGGAGCTGGGTGCAGCACCTCCTCGACGACGCCTCCGGCACGCCACACCGGCTCTCCGTCGAGGGCGACGGCGACCCCGAGTTGGAGTTGGTGCTCTGGACCGCCGAGCCCGGCGCGACCGTCACCCCCGGCGCCCCGACCATCGACCTCGGCGGGCTGCGCTACACCTGGGCCGAGACCGGGCAGGCCCGCTACACCGCCACCGGCGAGACCGGCCTGCCGCCGGCCGGGACGATGCGCTACCACGACTACCAGTCGGGCCCGAACGCCCGGCTCTCCTTCGAGGCGTACGGCGAAGAGGGCTGGCGGGTCGCCCGCGGCGACCTGCTCGATCCCGCCGACCTGGCGATCCGCCCCACCGACGACGGGCGCTGAGCGACCCGACGCGCCGCCGCATTCGGCACGGCATGCCGGAGTGGCCGGTTGCCGATACGGTGTGGGCCCGATCTAGGGAAGGAGAATCGTGGTCGAATCCCAGAGCACGCCGGCCCGCCAGCGGCCATCCACCGTGACGATTTCCAGCTACCTGCTCTTCCTGTTCCTGGCGTGCCAGGTGATCAGTCTCATCCTCACCCTCTCCACCATCGGCAAGACCCGCGACGTGCTCCGCGACGCCTACTCGAGCAGTACCGCCGAGGGCGCGGACCAGGTGGCGAACTTCGTCTTCGCGTTCGCCCTCGGCGCCGGCATCCTCGTGCTCCTGCTCGCGGTCGTGCTGGCCGTGCTGGCCATCTTCAACAACCGGGGTAGCAACGGTTCGCGCATCACCACCTGGATCGTCGGCGGCATCATGGTCTGCTGCACGGGTGGCACCGTGCTCAACGGCGTGGGCGGCGGCTTCACCACCGGTGGGAACAGCGGCGGCGACATGCCGAGCAGCGAGGAGGTCCAGCGCCGTCTCGAGGAGGCGCTGCCGTCCTGGATCGCCCCGGTCACCATCACGCTCGGCGTGATCAGCCTGCTCGCGCTGCTGGCGGCGCTCATCCTGCTGGCACTGCCCAAGTCGAACGAGTTCTTCCGCAAGCCCGCCGCGGCCTGGGAGCCCCCGACCCCCGGCACCAGCTACCCGGGCTACCCGCAGGCGTCCGGCCAGCCCGGTTACCCGCAGGCTCCCGGCCAGCCGGGCTACCCGTCCAGCGGCGAGCCGAGTTACCCGTCGAGTGGTGAGCCGGGCTATCCGTCGACGCCGGGCCAGGCACCCGGGTCGGAGCAGCCGGGCACCCCGCCGTCCGCGCCGCCGTCGGGCCCGTCCGGCACCGACCGGCCGGACGACACGCCGCCTGCGGACCGCCCCGGACCGACCCCGCCGTCGACCAGTTGACCGCTGGATAAGCACGACGCCGACGATCCCTCCGAGTAGGTTGCAACCCGACGCCTACCGGAGGGATCCGTCGTGTCGTACCCCGAATCGGCACCGCCCCGCCGGCCCGCCGTGGTCCTGGCGGCCTCGGCCGTGCTGCTGGTGATGGCGGTGGGCGCGCTCGCGTACGCCGTCGTCGACCTGGCGGTGCTGGGCCGGACCGTGGACGCGTTCCGGGCTGCCGCTCGGGACACCTCGGCGAGCCCGCAGCAGATCGACGACGTGGTGACCCTGCTGCGGGCGTCGGCGGTGCTGACCGCGGTGGTGGCGGCCCTCTCCGTGCCCGTGCTCGCCGGCCTGGCCCTCGGGCTGCTGACGGGTCGGCGTGGCGTGCGGGTGGCCACCTGGGTGGTCTGCGGGCTCGGCCTGCTCGCGGGCTGCTGCAGCGTGGCGGTGCTCGTCGGCGAGCGGGCCGCGCCGCTGCGGCTGGGCGCCGACGAGCGGGCCACCGCCGAGCTGCTCGGCCTCATCTCGGACGCGTACCCGTCCTGGTGGATCCCGCTCAACGCCGGGCTTTCGGTCGGGCAGGCCCTCGGTTACCTTGTGGTAGCAACGCTGCTGACCCTGCCGGCGGCGAACGCCTGGTTCGGTCGACACCGCCCCACGTCACCCACCGCGCCGTCCGCCCCACCCGCGTTTCCGCCCGCACCGCACCAGCCCCCGCCGGCGTCCGCCGCGCCCCCGTACCCGCCCAGATGAGGACCCGCCCGTGACGCTCGATCCCACGACCACCGAGCGACGGGCCCTGATCACCGGTGCCACCGCCGGCATCGGCGCGGCGTTCGCCCGACGCCTGGCGGCCGACGGCTGGCATCTGGTGCTGGTCGCCCGGGATGCTGACCGACTGGGCGAGATGGCCGCCGAGCTGGGCTCCCGGCACGGCCGTGCCGTGGAGACGTTGTCGGCGGACCTGTCCACCGACGACGGCTGCGCGACCGTCGAGCAGCGGCTGACGTCCGACAGCCCTGTCCACCTGCTCGTCAACAACGCCGGCATCAGCCTGAACAAGCCGTTCCTGCGCTCCACAGCGGAGGACGAGGCACGGCTGCTCCGGCTCAACGTGCACGCCGTCATGCGACTGACCCTGGCGGCGCTTCGGCCGATGACCGAACGGCGCGACGGGGCAGTGATAAATGTCTCTTCGGTTGCAGGGTTTGGCGCGGTGATGCCCGGATCGACCTACTCGGCCAGCAAGGCGTGGGTCACCAATTTCAGCGAGTCCGTCGGCCAGTCGGCACGCCCATTCGGTGTCCGGGTGATGGCTCTCTGCCCCGGCTACACCCGCACCGAATTCCACGAACGGGCCGGCATCAACATGTCGAAGACGCCGGAGTGGCTGTGGCTGCGAGCCGAGGATGTCGTCGACGAAGCCCTACGTGACCTGCGAAAAGGCAAGTTGGTAAGCATCCCCGCCTGGAAGTACAAGGTGGCGGTCGCCGGTCTGCGACACGCGCCGATCCGGCTGCTCCAGGCGGTCGCCCGCGACACCCGCAGCCGGATCGGTCGCGACGAGAACTGAGCCGTCGGTGCCCGCTCGCGCCGAAAGCTCCGTCGTCGGGCGTTGGCGCACCGCCTCCGGGTCGGTCGCTGAGCGTAGTCGAACATCGCCAACCGTCGGTTCCTCGCGGGGCTGATCAGGGAGGGCCGTGCACACGCCGTTCAGACTTGCGCAGTAACCTCTATCGCCATGGGGGACCACGACGACCTGCGTAAATTCATTACCGACCTGGCTGTGGTCCACGGACGGGTCGTGCTCTCCTCGGGGCGCGAGGCAGACTGGTACGTCGATCTCCGGCGTGTCACGCTCCATCACCAGGCCGCTCCGTTGGTCGGTCGGGCGCTGCTCGATCTCACCGCCGACTGGGAGTACGAGGCCGTCGGTGGGCTCACCCTGGGCGCGGACCCTGTCGCGCTCTCGATGCTGCACGCCGCCGCTCCGACCGGCCGCGCCCTCGACGCCTTTGTGGTGCGGAAGGCGGGCAAGGCGCACGGTCTGCAGCGACGGATCGAGGGACCGGAGGTGGCCGGCCGCCGTGTGTTGGCGGTGGAGGACACGTCCACAACGGGCGGAAGTGTGTTGACCGCTGTCGAGGCGCTTCGTGAGGCCGGAGCCGAAGTCGTGGGCGTGGCGGTTATTGTTGATCGAGGCGCCGGCGACGCGGTGCGAGCCGCCGGATTGCCGTACAGGGCGGCCTATACGTTGGCTGACCTCGGCCTTGTGGCGTAAAAGTTTGCCGATTCGGATCTGCTGATATGCAGGCGGATCGATGCTGCTGGTGGAAGGATGGAATACGTGGGAACTGCGTTGGCCGAAATGACAATGCCTCAGATCTCGCCGCTTGCCGGTGAGCCGATCGAACGTGCCGATGCCGAGCGTCTCGCGGGGGTCCTCAAGGCCCTTGCGGATCCCGCCCGGTTGCGGCTGCTCAGCCTGATCCAGTCGGCCCCCGAGGGCGAGGCGTGCGTCTGTGACTTGACCGCGCCGCTCGGCCTCTCTCAGCCGACGGTCAGTCACCACCTGCGTATCCTCACCGAGGCCGGCTTGCTGGAGCGGGAGAAGCGCGGTGTCTGGGCGTACTACCGGCTGGTCCCGAGTGCGATCGCGACGATCGCCGACCTGCTGACCCCGCCGCGTAAGCGGGCCACCAAGAAGGCCCGCTGACATAGGCGCTGCGCACCGTCCCATGCCGGGGCGGTGTCCGGTGGCGAACCAGGGGTGGCGCCACCGGTAGGTGATACCTGCTCGTCCTCGGCCGCACCGCCGGAGGGCGGGCCTGACATGCCGACGGCCGACCCCCTCACCAGGGGGCCGGCCGTCGTCGTATCTCGGATCAGCGCTCCTGGCCGTGCCCCGGGTGCCGACGGTCGTGCGGGTGCTCGTCGTGGTCGAACTTCTCGCGTACCGCGTCGACCGCGCCCGCGGCGCTGGCCGCCGCGACCACCGCGACCGCCTCGCCGCGCTTGCGCGCCCGCCGGTCACGCAGGAACTCGAAGAAGATCGGCAGCACCGAGATCAGGATGATCAGGGCGACCACCGGCAGGATGTAGTGGTCGATCTTGTCGCCGATGGCCTTGTAGATCCGGTCGGCCAGCAGATAGCCGATCAGCAGGATGCCGTCCACCCAGAGCACCGCGCCGACGATGTTCCACATCAGGAACTGCCGAGCCGGCATGCCCAGCGCCCCGGCGACCGGGTTGAGGAACGTCCGCACGATCGGGATGAAGCGCGCCAGCACCACGGCCTTCGCCGGGCCGAACTTCTGGAAGTAGTACTCGGCCTTCTCGACGTACTCCTTCTTGAAGAGCCGCGAGTTGGGCCGCTCGAACATCCGCCGGCCGTACCGCGCGCCGAGCCAGTGCCCCAGCTGGGCGCCGAGGATCGCGCAGATCGGCCCGCCGATCAGCAGACCGGCCAGCGAGAGCCGGGTGCCGTCACCGAAGATGGCGTCCGCCACCGGCGAGGCTGCCACGCCGGCGAGGAACAGCAGCGAGTCGCCGGGGAAGAAGAAGCCCACCAGCAGGCCGGTCTCGGCGAAGAGGATCACCCAGACGCCGACCAGCCCGAAGGTCTGCAACAGGTCCTTGGGATCGAGCGGGTTCAGGGCGACGCTCTCCGTGAGAGCACGGGTCTTCTCAGCTGTGTCCACGGCCACAAAGGGTACCGAAGCCCGGTGCCCGCACCGCGCCGGACCGGGCCCTACCACCCGCTGGCCGTAAACGACGG
>NZ_JBFAPG010000116.1:0-14170 GCF_040675595.1 Micromonospora sp. NPDC049580 | reverse complement strand
GTGGCCGCCCGCCCGGACGTGCGGGCCGTCGATCCGGCGCCCGAGGTGTACCGACTCGACCGTACGGTCTTCACGCCGCCGCTGCCCGAGCAGCGCGACGTGGTCCGCCCGCCGGCCGACACCGGGCCGAGCCCGGAGCCGACGCCGCTGGCGAGTGGCGGGCCGACGTCGAGCACGCCGAGACCGCCGGTGCCGATGGGCGAATCGTCGGAACCCGCACCGCTCGTAACGATTCCGTCACCCGCGTCGCCCTCGGCCGAACCCACCGAGGCGGCCCCGCCGGGTGTCGCCACCTCCCCGGACGCGATCGACGAGGGGCTGCTGACGCCCTCCCCGTCGTGATCTGCGCCGGGTGGTGTGCGTGCTCAGGTGTGGTCCGAATAGGGTTTGGTTCGTAGCCTGTCAGACAGAGATCGATGGTGCTGGGAGGGCGGGCCGTGGAGGGCAGTGAGACCGGCTGGGGCCGGCCGGCCGAACCAGCGCCGAGGTGGCGGGCATTGCTGGACCGCGCCCGGCTGGGCGGTCGGGCCGCTGAGCAGCCCGAGCCCGAGCGCCGGGCCGACGAGGCGCCGCCGGACCCACTGCCGCGGCGTGCGGCCCCCAACGGCTACGCGGGGCGGGCGTCGGCCATCGGGCATCCGGCCGATCTGTCGTACGGCCAGGAGCCCGGTTACCGTGCCGAGGCGACCTACCGGGTCGATCCCGCCTACCGGGCCGAGCCGGGGTACCGGGCCGAGCCGGACTACCGTGCCGAGCCCGCGTACCGGGCGGAGCCGGACTATCGGGCGGAGCCCGCGTACCGGGCGGAGCCGGACTACCGTGCCGAGCCTGCGTACCGGGCGGAGCCGGACTATCGGGCGGAGCCCGCGTACCGGGCCGAGCCGGACTACCGCGCCGAGCCGACGTACCGGGCTGACCCCGGTTACCGGGCCGAGCCGACGTACCGTGCCGACCCGGGTCACCGGGCCGAGCCGACGTACCGCGCCGACCCGGGCTACCAGGCCGAGCCCGAGCCGCCGCCGCGCCGGGCCGAGCCCGAGTCGCGCTACGCCCTCCTGGACAACGGCTACCGGCCGGGCAACCCGGCGGGGGAGTCCCGCTACGCGCTGCTGGAAACCGGTTACCAGCCGGAGACCGGCTACCCGAGCGCCGCGCCGCCGGTGACCCCGCCGGTCCCGGCGGTCGCGCCACCACCGGTCGCGCCGCCGCCCGCCCCACCGGTCGCGCCGCCGGTCACTCCGCCGCCCGCCGTGCCGGTCACCCCGCCACCGGGCTCGGCCATCGCCGAGCGCGGCTACCCCGCCCGAATCGAGTGGCGGCCGCAGGGCGGCGACCAGGAGCTGGAACGCGCCACCGGCGTGCTCCGCCGCGATCTGGGCACACCCCGCGTGTTCGCGTTCGCCAACCCCAAGGGCGGGGTGCACAAGACCACCGCCACGGTGCTCGCCGCCGCCACCATCGGCAGCGTCCGGGGGCGGGGCGTGCTGGCCTGGGACGACAACGAGCTGCGCGGCACCCTGGGGCTACGCGCCGGCAGTGCCCGCCACGCGCGCACCATCCGGCACCTGATCGGTGACCTGGCCCAGATCGAGATCCTGGAGGGCGCGACCCTGCTGGAGCGGCTGGACGACTACCTGCGGCACGCCTCCGACGGCTCGTACGACGTGCTGGCCGGCGAGGAGAGCCCGCGCTTCGCCCAGCGGCTCGACCAGTTCACCGTCAAGCGGGTGCTCGAGCTGCTGCGCCGTACGCATGACGTGGTCTGCGTGGACACGGGCAACAACGTGGAGAGCGCCAACTGGCGCACCGTGATGCAGGCCGCCGACCAACTGGTGGTGACCACCGTGCCCCGTGAGGACGCGGCGTTCAGCGCCGACTGGATGCTCGACCTGCTGCACGAGGAGGGCATGGGCGAGCTGGCCGACAACGCGGTCACCCTCATCTCCTGCCCCACCCCTGGCCGCTCGCCCCTGCAGGACGACCTGGAGCGGCACTTCGCCACGCGTACCCGCGCGGTGGCCGTCGTGCCGTACGACCCGGCGTTGGAGACCGGCTCGTCGATCGAGTACCACCAGCTCCAGCCGGAGACCCGGCAGGCGTGGCTGCGCGCCGCCGCGGCCATGGCGGAGCCGTTCGCCCGGTGAGCGGGTTCGCCGCCACCGGCGCCCCGGCCCGTCTCGGGGCCTGAGAGGATCATCGGGTGAGCCCGGACAACCCCGACCCTGAGCGGCACGTCGACGACGCCGACCGGCCCGCCGCACCCCCACCGTCGGGTGCGGCGCCCACGGGAAGCGAGTCGGCCGTGCCGCCACCAGCCGTGCCGCCGCCCGGGTTCGGCCCCGGTGAGGGTCCCGCCTCGACGGCGTACCGGAGCGAGCTGGCGCTGACCCTCGACGAGCCGCGCCGGCCGCTGCGGACGGTGGCGACGGTGCTCGGCGTCGTGCTCGCCCTGGCCGTGCTGGGCGGGGGGCTCGGGCTGCTCTGGGCCGTGCTCGCGCCGGACACCCCGGTGCTCAAGACCGCCGAGGGCGCGATCTACGCCGAGCCCCAGCCGGAGCAGCCGATCGCCGCGGACGGCTGGTTCAGCCTGCTCGGGCTGGCCTTCGGGGTGCTCGCGGCGCTGGCCCTGTGGTTCCTGCTGCGCCGGCAGCGCGGCCCGGTCGGGCTGCTCGGCGTGGTGCTGGGCACGCTGGCCGCCGCCCCGGTGGCCTGGCAGGTGGGGCGTCGGGTCGGGCTGGCGACCTTCGACCGGCTGCTGGACACCGCCCCGGCCGGGCAGGCGTTCACCAAACCCGCCGACCTGCGCGCCGGCGGAATCGACTGGCTCTTCGGCGTGTTGCCGGTGCCGCACGGCAACCTGCTGCTGCCCGCGTTCGGCGCCGCCGTCACGTACACCCTGCTGGCCGGCTGGTCGCGCTGGCCGGGTCTGCGGCCGGAGCCGGACCCGACGGCCCTCAGTTGGGTGTCGGCGGGGACGCCAGCTCCGACAGCGGCACCGGAACCGCCCGCACCTGGCGCAGCAGAGCCGCCTCGCGGTTGAGCAGTCGCAGCTCGGCGCGGAGCCGGGCGGCGGTGTCGTCGATCGCGAGCAGCCGTTGCCGGTCGTCGACGGTCAGCGCGGCGGTGGCCGCGACCAGGTGGGAGAGCACCGTCGGGTCCTCCGGCAGTTGCTCGGAGATCTCCTCCGGGTCGGGGCGGATCAGCCCCAGGTACTGCCGGAACACGGCGATCACCCGGGCGGCCAGCAGGTCGGCCACCTCGTCCGGCCCGGTGGCCTCGGGCAGCCATTCCACCGCAGCCGTCAGGTAGGGCGCGGACGTGTCGTCGACGTCGGCGATCCGGAAGCGACGGCGGCCGACCGTGACGATGTCGAAGCCGCCGTCGGCCAGCTCGGTGACCTGGCGCAGCTCGGCGGTGCAGCCCACCTCGTGCAGGGTGACGTCGCCGACACCGGTGCTCGCGCGGGTGCCGGGCCCGGCGGGCGCGACCTCCCAGCCGGCCTGGATGGCCACCACCCCGAACTCGCGGGATGCGCCCTCGGGCAGGTCGACAAGGTGCCGGACCAGGGCCCGGTAGCGCTCCTCGAAGATGTGCAGCGGCAGCACCAACCCGGGAAAGAGCACCGTTGCGAGCGGGAACACCGGCAGCCGTGCGGTCACGTGGTCGAGCCTAACCAATCGCGTCCGCGGCGGCGTGGCCCGGCTCACCGTCCCGCCGAGCGGGCGACTGGGGTGAGCTCCGGGCGGGCCGCCTAGACTCGCAAGGGTGCTGAATCGGATCGACCTGCGCGACGGTCTCGTGGACCCGCGCCGCCTGCTGCCCCGTGCCCAGCTCGACGTGTCGGTGGCCGTCGAGCGGATCAAGCCGCTCGTCGAGGCGGTCCGGGAGCATGGGTACCCGGCGATCCGGGAGGCCAGTGAGCGGTTCGACGGCATCTCACCGGAGGTGCTGCGGGTGCCGGTGGAGGCGATCGGCGAGGCCGAGGGTGTGCTCGACCCGGCCGTGCGTGCCGCGCTGCTGGAGTCGATCGCCCGGGCCCGCAGGGTGCACGACGACCAGCGGCGCACCGACCACACGACCCGGGTGGTGCCCGGCGGCACGGTCACCGAGCGGTGGCTGCCGGTCGACCGGGTGGGCCTCTACGTCCCCGGCGGCCTGGCGATGTACCCGTCGACAGTGGTGATGAACGTGGTGCCGGCCCAGGCGGCCGGAGTGCGCTCCCTGGTGGTGGTCAGCCCGCCGCAGAAGGACAACGGCGGCCTGCCCGACCCCCGGGTGCTTGCCGCGTGCGCGCTGCTCGGCGTCGACGAGGTCTACGCCGTGGGCGGCGCCCAGGCGGTGGCGATGCTGGCGTACGGGTCCGCCGTCGACCCGGCGGGCGCGCTGCGGTGCGAGCCCGTCGACCTGGTCACCGGCCCGGGCAACATCTGGGTGACCGCCGCCAAGCGGCTGCTGCGGGGTGTCGTCGGCATCGACGCCGAGGCCGGCCCGACCGAGATCGCGATCCTGGCCGACGACAGCGCCGACCCGGCGCACGTCGCCGCCGACCTGATCAGTCAGGCCGAGCACGACCCGCTCGCGGCGAGCGTGCTGGTCACCCCGTCGGTGGCGCTCGTCGAGGCGGTCGAGCGGGAGCTGGCCCGGCAGGTGCCCGCCACCAAGCACGCCGAGCGGGTGACCACGGCGCTGACCGGCGAGCAGAGCGGCGTGGTCCTGGTCGACGACCTTGAGGCGGGGCTGCGGGTGGTCGACGCGTACGCGGCCGAGCACCTGGAGATCCAGACGGTCGACGCCCGGGAGTGGGCGCTGCGGGTGCGCAACGCCGGAGCGATCTTCGTGGGCGCCTGGTCGCCGGTGTCGCTCGGCGACTACTGCGCCGGCTCCAACCACGTGCTGCCCACCGGCGGCTGCGCCCGGCACTCGTCCGGGCTGTCGGTGCAGTCGTTCCTGCGCGGCGTGCACCTGATCGAGTACACCGAGGCCGCGCTGCGCGAGGTGGCCCCACACGTGGTCACCCTGGCCAACGTGGAGGACCTGCCGGCGCACGGCCAGGCCGTGCAGGCCCGCTTCCCGAAAGGGGTGGCGTGACCTCGCTCGATGATCTGCCGATCCGCGACGACCTGCGCGGGCTGTCGCCGTACGGGGCGCCGCAGCTCGACGTGGCGGTGCGGCTCAACACCAACGAGAACTCCTACCCGGTGCCGGAGCCGGTCGTCGACGCGATCGGCAAGGCGCTCGCGGCCGAGTTGCGCGACCTGAACCGCTATCCGGACCGGGACGCGGTGGCGCTGCGCGCCGACCTGGCCGAATATCTCGGGCACGGCCTGACCGTCGAGCACGTCTGGGCGGCCAACGGCTCGAACGAGATCCAGCAGCAGTTGTTGCAGGCGTTCGGTGGGCCGGGGCGCACCGCGATGGGTTTCGTGCCGGCGTACTCGATGCACCCGCTGCTGGCCCTCGGCACCGGCACCCGGTGGGTGCCCGCTGAGCGCGGCGTCGACTTCGGGCTGACGGCCGACGAGGCGGTGGCCCAGGTCCGCGAGCACCGGCCCGACGTGGTCTTCCTCTGCTCGCCGAACAACCCCACCGGCACCGCGCTGGACCCGGCGGTGGTCGCCGCGGTGCTCGACGTCGCGCCCGGCATGGTGGTCGTCGACGAGGCGTACGCCGAGTTCGCCCGGCCGGGCACGGTCAGCGCCCTCGCGGTGCTGCCCGGCCACCCGCGGCTCGTGGTCACCCGCACGATGAGCAAGGCGTTCGGCTTCGCCGGTGGCCGGCTGGGCTACCTGGCCGCCGACCCGGCGGTGGTGCGGGCGGTGCAGCTGGTCCGTCTGCCGTACCACCTGTCCGCGCTGACCCAGGCCGCCGCCCGCGCGGCGCTGGCCCACCGCGACGCCCTGCTGGGTACGGTGAGCGCGATCATGGTCCAGCGGGACCGGATCGTCGCGACGCTGCGCGAACGCGGCCTGCGGGTGGCCGACAGCGACGCCAACTTCGTGCTGTTCGAGTCCGGCGGCGACCAGGCCGCCGCCTGGCAGGCCCTGCTGGCGCAGGGTGTGCTGGTCCGCGACGTCGGCCTGCCCGGCTGGCTGCGGGTGACCGCCGGCACCCCCGCCGAGACCGACGCCTTCCTAGCTGCAATGGAGACTGTGCGATGGGAGCGCGAGGAGTGAGCTTGCGAGCCCCGCAGTCGCGACCGAAAGGTATGCAATGAGCCGGACCGCCCGGGTGGAGCGGATCACCAAGGAGACCAAGGTCCTCGTCGAGATCGACCTCGACGGCACCGGCGCCGCCGAGATCAGCACCGGCGTGGGCTTCTACGACCACATGCTGAACCAGATCGCCCGCCACGGCGGCTACGACCTGACCGTGCGCACCGTGGGCGACCTGGAGATCGACGCCCACCACACGATGGAGGACACCGCGCTCGCGCTGGGCGCCGCGTTCGACCAGGCGCTGGGCGACAAGGCCGGCATCCGGCGGTACGGCTCGGCGACCGTCCCGATGGACGAGGTGCTGGTCCGGGCCGCGGTGGACCTGTCCGGCCGGCCGTACGTGGTGCACGACGAGCCGGTGCTGGCCCCGTACATCGGGCCGGTGTATCCGACCAGCATGACCCGGCACATCTGGGAGTCGTTCGGCCAGGCGGCCCGGATCACCCTGCACGTCGACGTGCTGCGGGCAGCCCGTCCGGGTGGGCACCCGGACGCGCACCACGTGGTGGAGGCCCAGTTCAAGGCGGTCTCCCGGGCGCTGCGCGAGGCCACCGCTATCGACCCGCGGGCGGCCGGCGCGATCCCGAGCACGAAGGGCGCGCTCTAATGGGGGCCGCGTTGCCGACGTTGCTGCTGATCCTGGCCGGGGTGCTGGTGGGCGGCGCGTGGTCGCTGCACCGGCAGGGTGCGCCGAGGGGCGCCGTGGTGATCACCGCGCTGCTCGCGCTGCTCGCCACGGCCGCCGGGGTGCTCCGGCTGATCCCGGAGTCGGGGTCGTGACCGCCGACGTGGTGGTGCTCGACTACGGCTCGGGCAACCTGCGCTCGGCGGAGCGGGCGCTGGCCGCGGCGGGCGCGTCCGTCCGGGTGACCGACGACCTCGCCGCGGCGGCCGCCGCGGACGGTCTGGTGGTGCCGGGTGTGGGCGCCTACGCGGCGTGCATGGCGGGTATCGAGGCGCTCGGCGCCGGGCCGGTGATCGCGGAGCGGGTGGCCGCGGGCCGCCCGGTGCTCGGCATCTGCGTGGGCATGCAGGTGCTCTTCGAG
Source organism: Micromonospora sp. NPDC049580 (assembly GCF_040675595.1). Taxonomy (NCBI): domain Bacteria; kingdom Bacillati; phylum Actinomycetota; class Actinomycetes; order Micromonosporales; family Micromonosporaceae; genus Micromonospora; species Micromonospora sp. NPDC049580. The sequence continues at coordinate 6,909 of NZ_JBFAPG010000116.1, read as the reverse complement.
CACGGCGAGGAGCACGGGGTGGTGACGAAGGGCCTCGGGTTGCTGCCCGGCGGGGTGACCCGGTTGGCCGCGCACCGCCTGCCGCACATGGGCTGGAACACGGTTCGCGCGCCCCGCGGGTCGGTGCTGTTCGCCGGGTTGCCGACGCAGAGCCGGTTCTACTTCGTGCACTCGTACGCGATGGGTGACCCGGCGGCGTTGGCGGCCGCGGGGGCCGTGGTGACCACGGCCCACCACGACACCGACTTCGTGGCCGCGGTGGAGCGTGGGCCGCTGTCGGCGGCGCAGTTCCACCCGGAGAAGTCCGCCGACACCGGTGCCGCGTTGCTGCGCAACTGGCTCGCCACCCTGCCCGCCGGTGACTGAGCGCCGGCACCGCCCGGCGTCCGGCGGGCGGGCGTCGCGGTGAGCCGGGAGCGGGCTCGTCGGCGGGCCGAACGTGAGGCTGACCTGGCGCGGGAGCGGGCGGCCCGGCAGCGCCGGGTGGCGCGTCGGCAGCGCCGCCGCGCGGTCGTCCGCCGGTTGACGCCGCAGTTGCGCCGGGGCCGCACGGGCCGGCTGGCTCGGCACACGCGGGGTGAGCGGGCGGCGATCGTGCTGCTCACCGGGGCGGCGATGATTCTGATCTGGACGTTCGTCGACGATCTGGCGTTGCGTGTCGCGCTGATCGTGCTGTTGCTGCTCGTACTCCCGGCGATCGTGGTGATCGCTCTGGACCGTCGTACCTGATCGAGGAGAAGACGTTGAGTCTCACCCTGTTACCCGCCGTGGATGTCGCCGACGGCCGGGCTGTCCGGCTCGTGCAGGGCGCCGCCGGCAGCGAGAGCGTCTACGGCGACCCGTTGGACGCGGCGCTGGCGTGGCAGCGCGACGGCGCGGAGTGGATCCACCTGGTCGATCTGGACGCGGCGTTCGGCCGGGGCACCAACGCGCACCTGCTCGCCGAGGTGGTGCGGCAGTTGGACGTGCAGGTGGAGTTGTCCGGCGGCATCCGTGACGACGAGTCGCTGCGCGCGGCGCTGGGCACCGGGGCGAGCCGGGTGAACATCGGCACCGCCGCGCTGGAGGACCCGGTGTGGTGCGACCGGGTCGTCGGGGAGTACGGCGACCGGGTCGCCATCGGGCTGGACGTACGCGGTCAGACCCTGTCCGCGCGGGGTTGGACCCGTGACGGCGGTGACCTGTACGAGGTGCTGGAGCGCCTGGACAAGGCGGGCGCCACGCGGTACGTGGTCACCGACATCACCAAGGACGGCACCATGCGCGGCCCGAACCTGGATCTGCTGCGCGAGGTGTGCGCGCGTACCGACCGGCCGGTGATCGCCTCGGGTGGCGTGTCCACGCTGGACGACCTGCGGGCGCTGGCCACGCTGGAGCCGCTGGGCGTGGAGGGCGTGATCGCCGGCAAGGCGCTGTACGCGGGCGCGTTCACGGTGGCCGAGGCGCTGCGCACGTTGGCCGAGGCGTGACGGTCACCCGGCTGGGCTCGGGAGGGCCGTGGGAGCAGAGCTACGGCTATTCCCGGGTGGTCCGGGCCGGTGACCTGGCCTGGACGGCTGGCTGTACGGCCACGGTCGACGGTCGGGTGGCGCACGTCGGGGACGCCGCCGCGCAGACGGCGCAGGCGTTGCGGATCGGGTTGGCGGCGCTCGCCGAGGTGGGCGTGCAGCCGGGTGACGTCGTCCGGACCCGGATGTACGTGACCGACCGGCTGCACGCCGACGAGGTGGGCCGGGCGCACAATGCGGTCTTCGGGGCGGTCCGCCCGGTGGCGACGCTGGTGGTGGTGGCGGGTCTGCTCGACCCGGAGCATCTGGTCGAGGTGGAGTTGGAGGCGTACGTCGGCGACCGCTGAGGTGCCGGTGGCCCTCGTCACGGCCGCGCTCCGGCCTAATCGGTTGTGCACAACTTAATTGCGGGCTACGGTTCACGGGTGACCGATGATCTGGTGCTGCGCCGGCAGGTGTGCTTCGCGCTCTACGCCGCGTCGCGCGCCCTCACCGACGTGTACCGGCCGATCCTCGACGAGTTCGGGCTGACCTATCCGCAGTACCTGGTGCTGCTGGTGCTCTGGGAACGCCCCGACGACGCGCCGACGGTGTCCGAGCTGGGCGCCGAGCTGCGGCTGGACTCCGGCACGCTCTCCCCGCTGCTCAAGCGGCTGGAGGGGGCGGGCCTGGTGGTGCGGCGGCGGTCGGCGCGCGACGAGCGGCGGGTCGAGGTGGGCCTCACCGAGCAGGGCCGGGCGCTGCGGGAGCAGCTCTGCGACGTCCCGCTGCGGATCGCGCAGGCCACCGGGCTGGGCATCGCCGAGCTTGTCGCGCTGCGCGACACCCTCACCCGGGTCACCGACACCATCCACCGACAGAAGGAGCAGTGACTCTCATGCAGGTTCTCTACACCGCGTCCGCGACCGCCACCGGCGATGGCCGGGACGGCCACGTCGAGACCTCCGACGGCACCCTCGCGTTCGACCTGGCGGTGCCGAAGGAGATGGGTGGCGCGGGTGGCGCCGCCAACCCCGAGCAGCTCTTCGCCGCCGGCTACGCGGCCTGCTTCCACAGCGCCCTGCGCGTGGTGGCCCGCCGCGCCAAGGCCGACGTGACCGGCTCCGTGGTCGCCGCCGAGGTCGGCATCGGCCCGAACGGCAGCGGTGGCTTCGGGCTCACCGTGCGGCTCGTCGTCGACCTGCCCGCCGTCGCCCGCGACGCCGCCGAGCAGCTCGTCGAGCAGGCCCACCAGGTCTGCCCGTACTCCAACGCGACCCGTGGCAACATCGAGGTCGCGTTGACTGTCCGCGAGACCCTGGCCGCCTGATGTCGCGGACCCGGACCCCACCCGCGGACGAGAGGACGACCACCCGATGACCAGCAACCGTGAGATCCACCTGGCCAGCCGCCCTGAGGGCTGGCCCACCGAGGACACCTTCCGGCTCGTCGAGACCGACGTCCCGAGGCCCGGACCGGGCCAGATCGTGGTCCGCAACCAGTTCATGTCCGTCGACCCGTACATGCGGGGACGGATGAACGACGTCAAGTCGTACGTGCCGCCGTTCGCCCTCGACGCCCCGCTCGACGGGGCCGCGATCGGCGAGGTGGTGGCCAGCGAGTCGGCCGACATCGCGGTCGGCGACACCGTGCTGCACGGGTTGGGCTGGCGGGAGTACGCGCTGCTCGACGCCACCGCCGGGCGCAGGGTCGACCCGAGCGTCGCCCCGGCCAGCGCGTACCTGAGCGTGCTCGGCATGACCGGCCTGACCGCGTACGCCGGTCTGCTGGAGGTCGCCGCGATGAAGCCCGGCGAGACGGTCTTCGTCTCGGCCGCGGCCGGCTCGGTCGGCAGCCTGGTGGGCCAGATCGCCAAGCTCAAGGGCGCCGGCCGGGTCATCGGCAGCGCCGGCTCGGCCGCCAAGGTCGAGCGGCTGCGGGCGCTGGGCTTCGACGCCGCGTTCGACTACCACGACGGGCCGGTCCGCGACTCGCTGCGGGCGGCCGCCCCGGACGGCGTCGACGTCTACTTCGACAACGTCGGCGGAGACCACCTGGAGGCGGCGATCTCGGCCATGAACCTGCACGGCCGGGCCGCCATCTGCGGCATGATCGCCCAGTACAACGACACCGAGCCGCCCGCCGCGCCCCGCAACCTGTCGCTGGTCATCGGCAAGCGGCTGACGCTGCGCGGCTTCCTGGTCCGCGACCACAACCACCTGCGGGACGCGTTCGTCCGCGACGTCGCGGGCTGGCTGCGCGAGGGCAAACTCTCCTACGACGAGACGGTCGTCGACGGCATCGAGAACGCCCCGGCGGCGTTCCTCGGCCTGCTGCGCGGCGAGAACCTGGGCAAGATGCTCGTCCGGGTGTGAGCACCCGCACGTGGCGCACGGCGGTCGGCCCGGTCGGGTCGGCCGTCGTGCCATGCGCGGAGGATAGGCTGGCGGCATGACGGTGGCGGTGCGCGTGATCCCCTGTCTCGACGTGGACGCCGGGCGCGTGGTCAAGGGGGTCAACTTCCTCGACCTGCGGGACGCCGGCGACCCGGTGGAGCTGGCCGCCGCGTACGACCGGGCCGGCGCCGACGAGCTGACCTTCCTCGACGTCACCGCGTCCTCCAACGACCGGGGCACCATGCTCGACGTGGTGCGCCGCACCGCCGAGTCGGTCTTCATCCCGCTGACGGTCGGGGGTGGGGTCCGACAGGTCGGCGACGTCGACACGCTGCTGCGCGCGGGTGCGGACAAGGTCGGTGTGAACACCGCCGCCATCGCGCGGCCGGAGCTGATCGCCGAGATCGCCGATCGGTTCGGCCGGCAGGTGCTCGTGCTCTCCCTCGACGTACGCCGTGCCCCGGCCGGGGTGACGCCCAGCGGGTTCGAGGTCACCACCCACGGTGGCCGGCGCGGCACCGGCCTCGACGCGGTGCGCTGGGCGCGGCAGGTGGCCGAGCTGGGCGCGGGGGAGATCCTGCTCAACTCGATGGACGCCGACGGCACCAAGGCGGGCTTCGACCTGGAGCTGATCGGCGCGGTCCGGGCCGTGGTGGACGTGCCGGTCGTGGCCAGCGGTGGGGCCGGCGAGGTGGCGCACTTCCCGCCAGCGATCGGGGCCGGCGCCGACGCGGTCCTCGCCGCCAGCGTCTTCCACTTCGGTGAGCTGACGGTGGGCGACGTCAAGGACGCCCTGCGCCGCAGCGGTCACCCCGTGCGCTAGCCACGCCGGGCCGTCGTCCGCGCCGCGCCCAGGTAGTACGCGTCGTGCGTGATCAGATTCGCGAACGCTCCCGCCCATACCCAGCACCGGGCGCGGGTGCCGCAGATCGGGCATCGCCCGTGTCGCTGCTCATGCTCGGCCAGAACCCGCCACCATCTGGCCAGTTGCTCCGGGCTTGGCGCACTCACCGGGCTCCATCCAGGTTCGCGCGGATCGCAGCGACCGACACCTGCGCCTCGAAGCACCACCCGCCGGCGCAGTCCGGTACGGGGCCAGCACACGTGTGCCCCCGCATCCGCACCAAGTCCGCCGACCGGCTGCTGGTCCACGACCACCGCCCACACCAGTTCGTCGCGGTTGGTCGGGTTCGGGCTGATCTCCCACGCCAGCAGGTGCAGCAGGGTGCCCGCAGGCACCTGAAGGCTGTCGGTCATGCTCGGCTCCGAGGGCAAAGGGTGGACATCACCGGGAACGGCAGCCACAGTTCCCGTCGACCCCGCCGGAAGCTGCTGTGCCAGATGGGCTGACACGTCGAGCGTGGCCGATAAGCTGGGCCTACGGCAGGCGTGAGCGGTGTGCACACGCTCCTGCACACGCTGGGGGTCGGGAATGGACACCTTCGGGCAGCTACTCAGACGGCATCGCGAGAGCGCCGGGCTGTCCCTGCGGCAGCTCGGTTCGCTCATCCACTTCCAGTACAGCCACATCGCCCAGGTGGAGCGTGGTGGACGCCGTGCCACCAATGCGCTGGCCACGGCCTGCGATCGGGCCTTGGGCGCTGACGGCGCGCTCGTCGAGGCGTACCGGACCGACCGTGCCGGCGCCACCGACATGCACAGACGCACCATGCTGCGCGCCATGACCGCCTTGGCTGCCGCCCCCGCCGTCGCGCCCCTGGCCGGGTTGGAAGCCCTCCGCCACGGCCTCGGCGACGCGGTGACGCCCGACCACGACGAGTGGGAGCAGATCGTGGCCGACTACGGCCACAGCTACTACCGGCAGGCCCGTCCCGCGCTGATGGCCCAACTGGGTGCCGACCTGACCGTGCTGCAACACCAACTCGCCGCCGACACTGGTACGCGCCGGCCTGGTCTTCTGCGAGCTGCCTCCCGCCTGTCCGTCATCGTCGCGTTGAGCCTTGTCGCGTCGGGGCAGACCGTGCTAGGTCGCCGCTGGTGGCGGACCGCCCATCGGGTTGCCGACGAATCCGGGGACACCGACACCCGGGTGTTGGTGCGGGCGTGGAATGTGGTGAACGGCTGCTACGACGGACGCCAACCGTCGGCGGTCGTCGCCCTGTCGGACGAGGCACTGCCTCTACTGGGGCGGCGGGCTACGTCGGCGGCGTGCGGGTTGCTCGCCGGCCGGTCCCAAGCCCTGTCGTTGGCCGGGCGGCATGCGGAGGCGGTGGCGACGGTGCGGCAACTCGCCGACCTTGCCCAGCAGCTACCAGCCGCGATCGTGGACGACGTGGAGTCGTTGTGGGGGTGGCCGGAGCATCGGCTTCACCACACCGAATCGTGGGTGTACACGCACGGTGGCCGTCTGGTCGACGCGGAGGCCGCGCAGGAGCGGGCCCTCGACCTGTACCCGGCGTCGCAGGCGCGGTTACGTGCGCAGGTGCAACTGCATCAGGCTGCCCGGCTGATCCGGGGCGGGCATGTTCCCGACGGGTTGCGGTACGCCGCCGACACCCTCGACGCGCTGCCGGTCGAGCTGCACAACCACCTGCTGCGGTCGGTGGCCGCCCAGGTCACGGCTGCCGTACCCACAGTGGAGCGGTCGCGGCCCGCGTTCGCCGATCTCGCCGACCGGGTTCGGGCCTAGGCTCATCCGCTATGCCGGTGACGTACACCGTGCACACCGCCGAGTCGGCCGCGGCCGTGTTTCCGGCGCTGGCCCGCCTGTACGCGGTCGTCTACGCCGAGCCGCCCTACGCCGAGGGGCCGGAGCAGGTTGCCGCGTTCGCCGACGGGTTGCCCGACGAGTCGCGACGCCCAGGATTCACCCTCGTGGTCGCCGAGGAGGTGGGTGTGCTGGTGGGTGCGGCGTACGGGTGGACGATGCCCGCCGGCCGTTGGTGGATGCGCGCCGACACCAAGCCTTTCGCCGACCTCCGGACCGCCGACAAGTTCGCGGTGATGGAGTGGGTCGTGCATCCCGACCGGCGCGGTGCGGGCATCGGTGCGGAGCTCATCCGCCG
>NZ_JBFAPG010000115.1:0-14246 GCF_040675595.1 Micromonospora sp. NPDC049580 | reverse complement strand
TGATCGTCCAGGTGTCGCCGCTGCCCAACAGGCCGGCGAGCTGCTTCTCGGGGGTCTCGGTGACCGTCGCCTTGGCTGCCGCGAGCTGGCCCTGGACCACGCTGTCGTAGGACGGCCGGTCCACGGACCGGAACACCCCGATCGGGGTGTTGCGCAGGTCCAGGCCGGGCAGCCGGGACAGCGCGAAGGCGTACGCCGGGTCGGTCACCGTGGCGTCGTGCACGACGATCTCCTCCGGGCGGACCGAGCCGGTCTCCCGGACCTCCAGGCCGAACGCGCCCGGCGGATGCACCACGCAGAACTGCCCGTCCGCGCCGAAGGTGATCGGCTGCCCGTGCTCCAGGCGGATCAGGTAGTCGTCGCGGGTGGATGGGTCCTTGAGCTGGTCGAACGCCCCGTCGTTGAAGATGTTGCAGTTCTGGTAGATCTCCACGAACGCCGAACCCTCGTGCTCGGCGGCGGCGCGCAGCACCGACTGCAGGTGCTTGCGGTCGGAGTCGATGGTGCGACCGACGAAGCTGGCTTCCGCGCCGAGGGCGAGCGAGAGCGGGTTGAACGGCGCGTCGGCCGAGCCGGCCGGCGTCGACTTGGTGACCTTGCCGACCTCGGACGTGGGCGAGTACTGGCCCTTGGTCAAACCGTAGATCCGGTTGTTGAACAGCAGGATCTTGAGGTTGACGTTGCGTCGCAGCGCGTGGATCAGGTGGTTGCCGCCGATGGAGAGCGCGTCACCGTCGCCGGTGACCACCCACACCGACAGGTCCGGCCGCGACACCGACAGGCCCGTCGCGATCGCCGGGGCCCGACCATGGATCGAGTGCATCCCGTAGGTGTTCATGTAGTACGGGAAACGCGACGAGCAGCCGATCCCCGAGACGAACACGGTCCGCTCGCGAGGGATGTTCAACTCCGGCATGAACTGCTGGATGGCCGCCAGGATCGCGTAGTCACCACACCCGGGGCACCAGCGCACCTCCTGGTCGGACTTGAAGTCCTTCGCGGTGAGCTTCAGGGCGACAGGCTCAGACATTCTTCAGGACCTCTTCCAGCGTCGTCTCCAGCTCGGCGGCCGTGAACGGCAGACCGCGGACCTGGTTGTAGCTGATCGCGTCGACCAGGTAGCGGGCCCGGATGACGTGGGCCAGCTGACCCAGGTTCATCTCCGGGATGACGACCTTGTCGTAGGAGCGCAGCACCTCGCCGAGGTTGGCCGGCATCGGGGCGAGGTGCCGCAGGTGCGCCTGGGCGATGGACAGCCCGCGCTGGCGCACCCCGCGACAGGCGGCGCCGATCGGGCCGTACGTCGAGCCCCAGCCCAGGACCAGCACCCGGGCGTCGCCGTCCGGGTCCTCCACCTCGATGTCCGGCACCGGGATGGTCTCGATGCGGGCCGCCCGGGTGCGCACCATGAAGTCGTGGTTCGCCGGGTCGTACGAGATGTCACCGGTCTTGTCGGCCTTCTCCAGCCCACCGATGCGGTGCTCCAGCCCCGCAGTGCCGGGAATCGCCCACGGCCGGGCCAGGGTCTCCGGATCGCGCAGGTACGGCAGGAAGGTGGTGCCGTCCTCGCCGTTGGGCTTGGTGGCGAACTCGACCCGCAGGTCGGGCAGCGACTCGACGTCGGGCAGCAGCCACGGCTCGGAGCCGTTGGCCACGTAGTTGTCCGACAACAGGATCACGGGCGTGCGGTAGGTCAACGCGATCCGCGCCGCCTCCAACGCCGCGAAGAAACAGTCCGACGGCGACTTCGGCGCGATCACCGCGACCGGCGCCTCGCCGTGCCGACCGAACAACGCCATGTTGAGGTCGGCCTGTTCGGTCTTGGTCGGCATGCCCGTCGACGGCCCGGCGCGCTGCACGTCCACGATCACCAGCGGCAGCTCCAGCGCCACCGCCAGGGAGATCGTCTCGCTCTTGAGCGCCACACCCGGACCGCTGGTGGTGGTGACGCCCAGCGACCCGCCGTACGACGCGCCCAGCGCCGCGCCGACCGCCGCGATCTCGTCCTCCGCCTGCATGGTCAGCACGCCGAAGCGCTTGTGCTTGCTCAGCTCGTGCAGGATGTCCGACGCCGGAGTGATCGGGTACGCCCCGAGGAAGACCGGCAGCCCGGAGCGGACCCCGGCGGCGACCAGGCCCAGCGAGAGCGCGGCGTTGCCGGTGATGTTGCGATACGTGCCCGGCTGCATCTTCGCCGGCTTGACCTCGTAGCGCACCGCGAAATCCTCGGTGGTCTCGCCGAAGTTCCAGCCGGCCTTGAAGGCGGCCACGTTCGCGGCCACCAGCTCGGGGCGGGCCGCGAACTTGCGCTCCAGGAAGCGCAGTGTCGACTCGTACGGCCGGGAGTACATCCAGGAGAGCAGACCGAGGGCGAACATGTTCTTCGAACGCTCGGCGTCCTTCTTGGACACCTCGTGCGCGGCGAGCGCCCCGACCGTCATCGACGTCAGCGCCACCGGGTGCACCACGTAGCCGGCCAACGAGTCGTCGTCCAACGGGCTGGTCTGGTAGCCGACCTTGGCCAGGTTGCGCCGGGTGAACTCGTCGGTGTTGACGATGATGTCCGCGCCGCGCGGCAGGTCGGCCAGGTTGGCCTTGAGCGCGGCCGGGTTCATCGCCACCAGCACGTTGGGCGCGTCGCCCGGCGTGAGGATGTCGTAGTCGGCGAAGTGCACCTGGAAGCTCGACACACCGGGCAGGGTGCCGGCGGGAGCCCGGATCTCGGCGGGGAAGTTCGGCAGCGTGGAGATGTCGTTGCCGAGCTGCGCCGTCTCCGAGGTGAACCGGTCGCCGGTCAACTGCATGCCGTCGCCGGAGTCACCGGCGAACCGGATGACCACCCGGTCGAGTTGACGGATCTGCTTGGTCACTGTGCCACCTTCGTTCGCTGCGCGCGGTCGCGCGGCCGGCTGAACATCATGGTGACCTCGCCTTGCCCGGCCACGGGACCTCCTTGACGCAACGCTGCACCGCACCGCCCCAGGCTGGTCCGGTCCGCTGTCGTTCCTCACCGAGAGCCTACGTCGAACGGACCCCCGACCCTCCCCGGAGGTCCGCCGACTGAGACCCGATCAACGTGATATTCGCCCGTGATTGCGGGGTTTCGCCCCGCCCGCCGTAATTCAGATCACCGTCCCCGGCCGGCCGCGACCCCGGTCGGGGACGGCCAGGGTCGTCGATCGGTCAGTCGGTGGGCGGAGCCGTGGGCTCGGCCGTCGGCTCGCCGAGGCGGCGGCGCAGCGAGGTGGTCGCCAGCGTGAGGGCCAGCACCACCAGCAGCGCGGAGACCGCGATCAGGATGACCGCGGTGCGCTGCACCGAGGTCATGCCGCCGTCGTCGTCGGTGGTGGCGCCCGCCGGGAGTACGCCCTGGGAGCCGGTCGGCGCGGGCGGCGAGACGACCGGCGTGGCCAGCGCGGCCGCAGCGGTGATGCGGAAGCTCATCTGCACCCGCCGGGTCGCGCCGTTGCGCGGGTCGAGTTGACCGATCACCGCTCCGGACAGCGGCGCCTCCCGCTGGGCCTGCGGGGTCGCCTCCACCGGCAGCCGCAGCTCGCGGGTCTCGCCGGCCGACAGCAGACCCCCGTCGCACCGGGTGCGGGACGCCTCGACCGGCAGGCAACCCGCCGGTGGGGTCGGCACGCTCACCCCGGCCGGCAGGATCACCTCCACCAGGCCGGCGGCGTCCACCGTGCCGGTGTTGACCAGCCGCACCGCGAGGGTGCTCGCCGCGCCGCTGATGTCGAACGCGACCTCGTCGGCGGCCAGCGAGATCCCGGGCACCGGCGGGCCGGGCGGGAACAGCACCGCGAAGCCCTGGTCGTCGGCCACCTCGCCGGACACCCCCGGCGCGTCCGCGACGACCTGCACGGAGCCGCTGAGCGGCATCCGCTCCCAGGCGTTGCCGGCGACCCGCAGCCGGATCAGGCTGCTGAACCGGACGCCCGCCTCGGCCGTCCAGGCCCCGCAGTGGTACGCGCCACCGCCCGCGGCGACGCACCCCTTCGTCCCGGCGTCGGTCAGCCCGGCCGGCAGGGTGTACGAGAGCCGGACCCGCTGCGCGGCGGTGCCGGTGTTCGCCACGGTGACCCGCAGCGTGGTGGTGGTGCTGGCGGCGTTCCAGTACGCCTCGGGCAGGGTGACGTCCTCGGTGGTCACCTGCACGCCGAGCGGGCTCGGCGCCGCCGGCGGGGTGCCACCCGGCGCGGGCGGGCGAACCGGGGGCACCGGGGGAGCCGGCGGCCCGGGCGTCGGCGGCCGGGTGCTGCCCCCCGGCGCGGGAGCGGTGGTGGTCGGCGGCGGCGGCACGTTCGGCGCGGTGGTCTGCGGAGGCGCCGGCGGCGTCGTCGCCGGCGGTGGCGCGGTGGTCTCCGGGGCCGGGTTGGTCGGCACGGGATCGCCGCCCGGATCCTGGGTCGGGGTGGGCTCCTGGGCCGGAGTGGTCTCCGGGTCCGGATCGGGTTCGGGCGCCGACTCCGTCACGGCGGCGATCGGGTGGATGCGCGGCACCGCCGCGCTGGCGAGGGCCGGAGCGGCCGCGAGCGCCGCGAGCAGCCCGAGCGCGAGCGAGGCCGCCAGCAGGGGCGTGGGAGGCCGCCCCACAGCCCAGCGTTCGGGCGATACCTTCACGCGGGCCATCTGTCCTCCGGTGCCATGGGTGGAAGTCCAATGTTGGTAACAGTTGCCACAGTGCACTAGTCCCACCTGGAAACAAATCCGTAACGTGTTTGGGACGGCCTGTCCGGGTGGGCGGTAGGCTCCCGGTGTGACCGGTTACCTGGGCTCGTACGCGACGCTCGGGCTCCTGCTGCTCGCCAGTGTCCTGTTCTTTGTGACGGCGTTCTCGGCCAACCGGGTGTTACGTCCCGCCCGTCCGGCTGAGCCGTTCGGCAAGCGGACCAGCTACGAGTGCGGGCTCGACCCGGTCGGCGCCGACTGGGCGCAGATGCAGATCCGCTACTACGTGTACGCCTACCTGTACGTACTGTTCGCGGTCGAGGCGGTGTTCCTCTTCCCGTGGGCGGTGGTCTTCGACCGACCGGGCTTCGGCCTGGTCACGGTGGTGGAGATGGCGGTGTTCGTGGCGGTGCTCGCCCTCGGCATCCTCTACGCCTGGCGTAGGAACATCCTGCGCTGGACCTGAGCGCCCCGACCTCCGGCGATCGTGCCGCTCCGCCGACCGTTCACGTCGGTTGCCGCACCGACCGGGCGACTCAGGCCAGACCCCGCCGGGTCGCCGCGGGCGGACGGTCGCCGCGGATCGAGGCGACCATGTCCAGCACCCGACGCGTGGGCCCGACCTGGTGGGCCCGGAACACCCGAGCGCCCAACCAGGCGGAGACCGCCGTCGCGGCGAGCGTGCCCTCCAGCCGCTCGGCCACCGGCAGGTCCAGCGTCTCGCCGACGAAGTCCTTGTTGGAGAGCGCCACCAGCACCGGCCAGCCGGTCGCGGTCAGCTCGTCCAGCCGGCGGGTGATCTCCAGGGAGTGCCGGGTGTTCTTGCCGAAGTCGTGCGCCGGGTCGATGAGGATGCCGTCGGGGCGTACCCCGGCCGCCACCGCGCGCCCGGCGAGCCCGGTCACCGTCTCGACCACGTCGGCGACCACGTCGTCGAAGGCTGCCCGGTGCGGCCGGGTCCGGGGGACCAGCCCGCCGGCGTGCGAGCAGACCAGGCCGGCGCCGGTGCTCGCCGCGACCCGGGCGAGCGCCGGGTCGGCGCCCGACCAGGTGTCGTTGAGCAGGTCCGCACCCGCCGCCACGGCCTCCGTCGCCACCTCGGCACGCCAGGTGTCGATGGAGATCACCACCTCCGGGAACGCGGCCCGTACGGCGGCGATGGTGTCCACCGTGCGCCGGATCTCCTCGGCCACGTCCACCTCGGTGCCCGGCCCCGCCTTGACCCCGCCGATGTCGATGATCGCCGCGCCCTCGTCGACCGCCCGCTCGACGGCGCGCAGCGCGCTGTCGGCGGCAAAGGTGGCGCCCCGGTCGAAGAACGAGTCCGGTGTGCGGTTGACGATGGCCATCACCACCAGCTCACCCGGGGCGAACGTCCGCCCACCAAGCCGAAGTGCCCCGGCCATGACGCCTCCCGACTGTCCGCACCGTCGCCGCCGCTCCGGCCGCTATCGACGCTAGCCGGTCGGTCGGCCGACGCGCGGGGCGGGCGTGGGCGTGGATCGCGATCGGGGTGGTGGGGTCGCTCCCAGCCGGCTGTCGTGCCACGATCAGTGCATGGGTCAGCTTCTGCTCCTCCTGGTCGTGGCGTTGACCGTCGCGGCGGTGGTTTTCGGCGTGACGGTGTTGGTCAGTGGCCGGGATCCCGGCCTCGCGCCGACCGAACCGGATTCGCAGGCCATCCCGCTGCCGGGCACCCGGCCACTGCGGGAATCCGATGTGGGCGCGGTCCGTTTCGACACCGGGTTGCGCGGGTACCGGATGGCCCAGGTCGACCAGGCGATGCGCCGTGCGGCCTACGACATCGGCTACAAGTCCGAGCTGATCGGCGTCCTGGAGGCGGAGGTCATCGCGTTGCGCGAGGGCCGCACCGACGACGCGGACGTGCTGCGCCAGGCCCGCGAGCAAGCCGCCGGGGCGGTGCCGGGCGCGACCACGGCGGAGTCGGATGCGGAGGTGCCGCCGGCCGACGACCTGCCCGCTCCCACCTCCTCGGCGGCCGACTCCGACGGCGTGGCACCGGCCGACGGCGCGCCGACCGCGCACAAGCCGGCCGACGGCGAGCCGACCGCGCACAAGCTGGCAGCCGGCGATTCGACCGACCGCACGCCGACCGACGGCGATCTGACTGCTGACGAGCCGGCCGAGGACGAGCCGGCCGAGGACGAGCCGGCCGGTGGGGTCGGGCAGCACGGCGCGGTGGTCCGGTCGGAGTCGGCGTGACCGGTCCGGAGGGCGCCGACGATCTTCAGGAGGCGGCGCAACCCGGTGCCGGTGAGGTGACCGCCACGGTCATCGTCAACGCCCCGGCGGCCCGGGTCTTCGCCGCGTTGCTCGCCTGGGAACGGCAGTCGGACTGGATCCCGTTCACCCAGGTGCGGGTCGTCGAGGGCGACGGGCGCGAGGGCAGCCGGATCGAGGCGGTGACCGCGCTCGGCCGGGCGACGCTGCGCGACGAGATGCGGGTGGTCCGGGTCGACGAGCCGTACGAGATCGGCGTGGTGCACCACGGCCAGGTGCTGCGCGGCCCGGGTGTCCTGCGCTGCACCGCACTTGGCCAGGCTCGCACCCAGGTCGTCTGGCACGAGTGGTTCCATCTGCCGGGCGGCCGGGCCGGCCGGCTGGCGTGGCCGGTGCTCTGGCCCGGCTCCAAGCTGGGTCTCACCCAGGCGCTGAAGAGGTTCGGCCGTCTGGTCGAGCAGGGCCGACTGCCCTGACCACGCCCGGCGCCGGCTGCCAGCCCGGCGCTCGGAGGAGATGCCCCACGCGGTGCCGCCACGTCACGGCGGCGCGCAGGTCCCGGGCGATCGAGAGGTACTCGTGGAAGGCCACCCGCACCGGGTTGTAGCTGCCCACGTTCTTGGTCAGACCGTAGACGCAGCGCTCCCGTTCGGCCGCGAACGAGCCGAACAGCCGGTCCCAGACGATCAGGATGCCCCCGAAGTTGCGGTCCAGGTAGCCGCCCTGGGAAGCGTGGTGGACCCGATGGTGCGACGGGGTGTTGAAGACGAACTCGTACCAGCGCGGCATCTTCTCGATGCGCTCGGTGTGGATCCAGAACTGGTAGAGCAGGTTGACCGAGCCGCAGAACGCGACGACCGCCGGGTGTACGCCGGCCAGGATCAGCGGGATGTAGAAAACCCAGCTGGTCAGCCCGGTCCACGGCTGCCGGAGCGCGGTGGAGAGGTTGAACCGCTGCGACGAGTGGTGCACCACGTGCGAGGCCCAGAGGATCCGGATGACGTGGTGGCCCCGGTGTGACCAGTAGTAGCAGAAGTCCTGCGCCAGCAGGATCAGCGGCCAACTCCACCAGAGGGCGGCGATCCGCAGCGGGGTGAGCGCGTAGAGCAGCGCGTACGCGGCGGCGATCGGCACCTTCCAGAGCAGGTCCGTGAAGACGCTGCCGAGCCCCATCGCCAGGCTCGTCGCGGTGTCCGCGCCGCCGTAGCCGACCTCGTCGTCGTCGCGGTGCAGCAGGTAGGAGACCCGTTCCAGCACGATGAGCAGCAGGAAGGCCGGGATCGACCAGGCGATGACGTCCGGAAATTCCTTCATCGCGCCGCCTCCACTCGCCGTCGTCGGCCGGGGACGCCCCGCTGGGTGACCCTGACCTACCGGTCGGTAACAAGCACGATAGGCAGCGAAGTGGCCGGTGGCAATGGGCTGTCGGTGCGATGGCCTAGCGTGTGCGACGTGAGTGACCTGGTGATCGGCGCCGACGGGCTGGCCCGCTGCGCCTGGGGGGCGAGCACCCCGGACTACGTCGTCTACCACGACACCGAGTGGGGGCGGCCGCTGCGCGGCGACGACGCGCTCTACGAGCGGATGACCCTGGAGGCGTTCCAGTCAGGCCTGTCCTGGCTGACCATCCTGCGCAAACGCCCGGCGTTCCGGTTGGCCTTCGACGAGTTCCACATCGCCACCGTGGCCGACTACGGCGAGACCGACGTGACCCGGCTGCTCGCCGACGCCGGCATCGTCCGCAACCGGGCCAAGATCGAGGCGGCGATCGCCAACGCCCGCGCCGCGCTGGAGCTGCCCGAGGGGCTCTCCACGCTGCTCTGGTCATTCGCGCCGGAGCGCCGGCCGGCCCGCCCCGCCTCGTTCGCCGAGCTGGCGCCGATCACCGGGGAGTCGACGGCGATGGCCAAGGCACTCAAGAAGCGCGGCTTCCGGTTCGTCGGCCCGACCACCGCGTACGCCCTCATGCAGGCCACCGGGATGGTCGACGATCACATCGTCGGCTGTCACGTCACCCGCTGAACGGCGGCGTGATGGGATGGCAGGCATGACGACCGAGACCGCGTACCGGGCCGGTGCGGCCGGCAACGCCGACGGGCCGGGCACCTGGGCCGTGCTGCTGCCCCCGGAGCGTTACGAGGCCGAGCGGCTCGTGCACCACGACTCGCTGGAGCTGACCGGGCTGACCAACGTCGGGCGTCCCGGCCCCGGCGACCGGGTGGCGGTGCTGGCCGACGCGCCGCCGCGACTGGTGGCCCTCGGCCGGGTCACGGCGCCGACGCAGCGGCACTCCGAGGATCCGGACGATCCGCAGTCCGACGTCGAGCCGGGGACGCTCGTCGTGACGTACACCCGGCGGGCCTTCGACGAGCCGGTGCCGACCGACCTGCTCACCCTCGACGGGCCGGTCACCGCACTGGAGCCGGCCGCCTTCCGGGCGTTGGCCGACCAGCTCGGCCCGCCCCCGGCGCGGCGCACCTGGCTGGTCAGCCTCGACCTGCCGATCGAGGCCGGCACACCGGCCGAGGCGGTGCGCCTGTTCTGGTCGTACGTGCAGGAGTTGGGGCCGCGCGAGTTGCCGGCCTTCGTGTCACCGGCCGGCGACGAACTGGCCATGCAGGCGTTCGTGCTGGGCGCGGAGGCCAACCAGGACCCGGAAGAGGACGATTAGACCAGCTTGTCGAGTCGCCCCCGCCAGTCGGCCAGCACCGGGCCCGGGTCGGTGTCCAACACCCGCTCCAGCAGCGTGGCGTAGACGTCCCGGAAGTCGGTGGTGTATTTCAGGTCGCCGTCGTCGAGGTCGGTGAGGCTGGGCGCGTCCCCGTGCCAGCCGCCGCGCACCCCCGCGCCGAGCAGCAGCATGTCGGAGGCGGTGCCGTGGTCGGTGCCGTCCGAGGCGTTGGCCCGGACCCGACGGCCGAACTCGGAGTAGACCGCCACCACCACCTTCCGGCCCGCCTCGCTGCGACTCATCCGGTCGGCGAACGCGGTCAACGCCCGGTCCAGCTGCCCCAGCAGGACGGCCTGCAACTGCTTCTCGTCGGCGTGCGTGTCGAAGCCGCCCAGCGACACCGAGAAGACCCGGGTGGACACGTTCGCCTCCACACACTGCGCGACCAGGTCCAGTTGCGCGTCCAGCGGGGTTCGTGCCCCGCCGGTGGCCGTGGCGGGCGCCTGCTCGCCGTCCGGGTCGTCCGCCTCCGCGGCGGCGGAGTCGCGTACCTGGCGGATCATCTCGTCCACCGACCGCAGGTCGGCGAAGCAGGCGGCGGCACGGCCCCGGGCCGCCGACTCGCCCGCCTCGGCGGCGGAGAACGCCTTCAGCGTCTCCGCCGACAGCCCCTTGGCGGCCTTGCGGTCGGTCACCGGCACGGCGGCGCCCGCGCTGTGCGCCCCGGCCAGCAGCGGCGGCAGCGCCGGCTCGAACGAGACGGCCAGCCGGGGGTCGCCGCCCGCCCCGTCCAGCCAGCGGCCGAGCCAACCGGTGTTGCCCGGCCGGTCCGGCTGCGCCGTGTGCCAGATGTCCATCGACCGGAAGTGGCTGCGGTCCGGCTTCGGGTAGCCGACCCCGCGCACGATCGCGAGCCCGCCGCCCGACCAGCGCTGGTGCAGCCCGGCCAGCGCCGGGTTGAGGGCGAAATCGTCGTCCAGCCGCCGCACTTCGCCGTCGGGGTACGCCAGCTCCGGGCGGGCCGCCCGGTAGGCCGGGTCGCCGTACGGGATGACGGTGTTCAGGCCGTCGTTGCCGCCGTAGAGGGTGACCAGCACCAGCGTGCGCGACTGCGGATCACGGTCTCCGGCGGTGTCCAGCAGGTCCCGCAGGCCGTACGCGCCGGCGCCGGCGGCCAGCGCGCCCGCGCCGACCACCCCGCTGGTGAGCAGGAACTTGCGTCGGGTCAGGGTGTCCACTTCTCGACTCCTCCGCTCAGCTGACGGTGTATTCGGGGCTGACCAGGCCGGCGGCCAGCAGCTTGCGCGGCTCGCCGGCCAACGGTGCGAGGGCGGCCCGGGTCCGGGCGCCCCAGCCGTCGACGACCAGCAGCCGGGCCAGAGCGTCCGGCCGGCCGGCGACGGGCGCGGCGGTCAGCCGGGCCAGCACCGCCGGGGTGGCCGCGGTGGCCAGCATCCCGGCCATCCGCAGCCGGGCCTGCAACGACGAGGTGGTCAGCCACGCGGCGCCGGCCGGCCAGCCGCCCACGCTGGGCGGCCGCAGCGGCACCTGGTCCAGCGCGTTCAGGCCGGAGAGCAGTTGTTTGCGCTGCTGCTCCGGCAGGGCGGAGGGCCGGACGCCGAGCTGTCGCAGCGCGCCGACCATCCACTCCACCGGCTGCTTCACGAGGGTGCCCCGGGTCTGGGCGAAGGCCGGCGACGAGAACAGCGTGCGCAGGGTGGCGACGGTGTCCGCGCCGGCCAGGCCGTCCGGGGCCGGGACGTCGGTGCCGGCGTAGCGGAACCAGAGCCGCCCGGCCACGAACGTCGCCGCCGCCGGCTGGGCGGCCAGCAGCCCGGCGTACGCCTCGGCGTCGAAGCGGCCGGTCTGTCCCAGGATCGTCTTCTCCCCGGGGTCGTGCCGTTTGGCCTCGAGACGGGCGACGCCGGTGCGCCGGTCCACCACCCAGCCGGTCAACGCCCGCGCGCCGGCCTTCACGTCGGCCTCGGTGTAGGCGCCGATGCCGAGGGTGAACAGCTCCATCAGCTCGCGCGCCAGGTTCTCGTTCGGCGCCTTGCGGGTGTTCTTCTGCCCGTCCAGCCAGATGATCAGGGCCGGGTCGCGCACCATCGCGGCGACCAGCGGGGCCAGCGGCCCGCGCCCGTGGCGGCGCAGTGTCTCCAACTGGCCCAGCATCACCCGCGCCGACTTGACCTTCTGCGCGCTGGTCGCCCAGTGCCCGTGCCAGAAGAAGAGCAGCTTCTCGGTCAGCCCGTCCTCGGCGGCGACCATCCGGTCCAGCCACCAGAGGGTCAGCTGCTGGAGCTGCTCCCGGCGCTGGGCGTTGGCCTTCTGCCGCTGCTCGCGAGTGGATTCCTTGGTCAGCGCGGCGTACGGGTCCGCGGGCAGCGTCGGCTGCGGGGTGGCCGCGGCGCCCCGGTCGGCTCGCCCGGGGGCGAGCAGGTTGTCCAGGGTCGCCGCCGGCCCGGCCCGCTCGGCCGCGTCCACCTCGTCGGCGGTCGGCCCGAAGGTGGCCCGACGCAGCAGGTGCGCCACCGCTTCACGATCGCTCATGCGGTCCGACGCTAGGCGGCCCGCGTACGAGGACGGTAAGGGCGGGGTGCGAATCGCGTTCAGTGTCCCTCGAAGACCGGTTTCTGCTTGGCGACGAACGCGAGGGTGGCCGCCCGGTGGTCGGCGGTGGCACCGCAGATCGCCTGAGCCTGCGCCTCGGCCGAGAGAGCGTCGGCGAGCGTGCCGGCGTCGGCGATCGAGAGCTGCCGCTTGATGGCCCCGTACGCGACGGTGGGGCCGGCGGCGAGCCGGGCCGCCAGGTCCTGCGCGACAGGCAGCACCTGCTCGTCGTCGTCCGTCAGGCGGGTGATCAGCCCCAGGCGGCAGGCCTCCTCGGCGCGGACCGGCTCGGCCAGCATCAGCAGCTCCACGGCCTTGGCGTGGCCGACCAGTCGGGGCAGCGTCCAGGAGGCGCCGGTGTCGGCGGCGAGGCCGACCTTGGCGAAGGCCATCAGGAAGCTGGTGCTCGGGCCGCCGATCCGGATGTCGGCGAGGAAGGACAGCGACGCGCCGGCGCCGGCGGCCATCCCGCGAACCGCGGCCACCACCGGCTTGGGCAGGTTGGCCAGCCGGGCGGCGATCGGGTTGTAGTGCGCCCGCACGGTGTCCAGCGGCGGCGCGGAGGAGTTGCCCAGGGTGGCCACGTGCTCGCGCAGGTCCTGCCCGGCGCTGAACGCTCCACCGGCCCCGGCCAGCACGACCGCCCGGCAGGACCGGTCGGTCTCCAGCTCGGCCAGCGTGTCCCGCAGCGCCTCCTTCAGCGCCAGGTCGAGCGCGTTCATCGCCTGCGGCCGGTTCAGGGTGAGGGTGACGACGGCGTCGGTCCGGTCGACGAGCAACGGCTCGGTCACGTGTCTAACGACCCTTCTGTCGAACGATGCGGTTGCCGGCGTCGAGGCACTGCTCGACGTACCGGTCGGCGGCCGGACGCAGGCGGGCCGCGTGCCGGTCGAAGAAGCTGGCGGCGGCGGTGCCGGGCCAGCGCTCGGGCAGCAGCGCCGGGGGCAGCTGCGGGTCCCGGAACAGGAAGGTACGCCACGCGTGCACCAGCCGGAAGCGGGCCGCGTACGCCTCCTCGTCGCTGCTGCGCACGGTGACCGCGCCGAGGAGGGGGCGCTGGTCGGCGACGAACCGCTCGTACGCACGGCCGATCTCGGCCAGGTCCCAGGCGCGGCGGACGACGCCCATCGCGCCGGGGGTGCCGGAGAAGTGCGAGGCCGTGAACCGCTCGAACCGGATGCCGGCCTCGGCCAGCAACAGGTCGACGTCCTCGGCGGGCCGGGTCGCCACCCAGGTCTGCTCGTCGAGCGTGCCGTAGCCGAGGAAGCTGAGGGTGGCGGCGAGTCGCTGCCGGTCCCGCCGGGAACCCGGGGCGTCGAGCACGAGCAGATCGAACCGGCCGTCCCAGGTGACCCGACCGGTTCGGTAGATCCGGGCCGCCGCCTCGTCGAGTCGTCGGGCGGCTTTTGGTGTGATCGAATATCCCGGTCCGGAGGCCAGCCGGAGCGGGTCGAGCCAGCCTTGACGCACCATCCGGGACACGGCGGTGCGAACGGCGGGCGGCGCGATTCCCAACGGCGCCAGTAGCTTGACCAGGGCGGCGACCGGTGCCCGGCCACCCCTCGGTCGGAGGTGGTCGCCGTACAGGTCGAAGAGAGCCGACCGTGCCTGCATGACCGCACATTGTGACAGGCCTTCTCAAGATAAGCTAGATGCTGTTACATCAATGCTGCTCCGGTTTGGGTCCGGCGGTGTTCATCAGGGAAAATCGTCTGTCGACACCCCCGCGAGAGTTGCGGGAGGTCGTGACGAAGTGGCTGTGGGGCAACCCACCGACCCTGGTGTAGGTCTGAGGGGAGACAACATGGCGGCGATGAAGCCGCGGACGGGCGACGGTCCGCTGGAAGTCACCAAGGAGGGTCGGGGCATCGTCATGCGGGTCCCGCTGGAGGGCGGTGGCCGGCTCGTCGTCGAGATGACTCCCGACGAGGCCAACGCGCTCGGTGACGCGTTGAAGGCAGCCGCCGGCTGAGTGAGGAGCGACCCGGACGGCGTACGCCGCTCGGAGCGTTTCTTGGACCCTGAGCCACCGGCGAATCCGGTG
>NZ_JBFAPG010000114.1:0-14260 GCF_040675595.1 Micromonospora sp. NPDC049580 | reverse complement strand
GCCCCGGAGGGACCACGCCGGGCCTCCAGGGTGTGGCTGAGCCGGCGGGCGCCGGCCGCGGCCAACGGCACCGCGATCGCCATCACCGCCCACTGGGCAATGCGCTTCTGGATCATGTGGGTTCACCTCCGTCAGTGGCTTCTGACGTTCCTGATACCCAGCGTGACGGGTGGATAAGCCTCGCTCAGACCGTCGGGGCGACCGGGTTGGGCAGCGCGCCGCCGAACCGCCGGTCCCGCTGGGCGTACAGCTCGCACGCGTACCAGAGGTGGCGGCGGTCGAAGTCCGGCCAGAGGGTGTCCAGGAAGACCAGCTCGGCGTACGCGGTCTGCCAGAGCAGGAAGTTGGAGATCCGCTCCTCGCCGGAGGGCCGCAGGAACAGGTCCACCTCCGGGATCTCCGGGTGGTACAGGTATTTCGCGACGGTCTTCTCGGTGACCTTCGACGGGTCCAGTCGACCGGCCGCCACGTCCCGGGCGATCGCCGCGGCGGCGTCGCCGATCTCGGCCTGCCCGCCGTAGTTCACACAGAACTGCAGGGTCAGCGTCGAGTTGCCCCGGGACATCTCCTCGGCGGTCTGCAACTCGGAGATGACGCTCTTCCACAACCGCCCCGGCCGCCCCGACCAGACCACCCGGACGCCGAGGTCGACCAGCTGGTCGCGGCGTCGACGGATCACGTCCCGGTTGAACCCCATCAGGAACCGGACCTCGTCGGGCGAGCGCCGCCAGTTCTCGGTGGAGAACGCGTACGCCGACAGGTAGGGGATGCCCATCTCGATCGCGCCCTCGATGGTGTCGAAGAGGCTGTGCTCCCCCGCCTCGTGGCCCTTGGTGCGGGGCAACCCGCGCTCCTTGGCCCACCGGCCGTTGCCGTCCATCACGACGGCCACGTGCTTCGGCACCGCCTCGCTCGGCAGCGCCGGCGGCCGGGCACCGGACGGGTGCGGCGTCGGTGGCGTCGGCTCCCGCCGGCCGGACCTCATCGATCGGATCACTCGGCTCTCTCCCTGCTCGTGCCGTCCGCACCGGCCTCGACGTCACCGCGCGGCCGGAGCATCGCAGCCCCACCGCCGCCCGGCGGCGGGACCGTGCCGGCGACCGAGGGCCCCCGGTCGACCAGCGGCAGCGAGCGTAGCGCGCGTTCCAGATGCCACTGGAGGTGCGCCGCGACCAGCCCGCTGCACTCCCGACGTACACCGGTCTCGGTGGCGTCGGCGACCACCCAGTCGCCGGTGGTCAGCGCGGACATCAGGTCGATGGTGGCCGGCGCGGGATGGGCCGCGCCGGGCGGCCGGCAGTCCGGGCAGACCGCGCCGCCGGCCGGCACGGAGAACGCGCGGTGCCGCCCGGGGGTGCCGCAGACCGCGCAGGCGATCAGCGCCGGAGCCCAGCCCGCGAGAGCCATCCCGCGCAGCAGGTACGCGTCGAGCACCAGCGTGGTCGCGTGTTCGCCCCGGGACAGCGCCTTCAACGCCCCCACGGTGAGCTGGAACAGCCGCAGCGACGGCTCCCGCTCGACCGGCGTCAGCCGCTCGGCGGTCTCGGCGATCGCGCTGGCCGCCGTGTAGCGGGGATAGTCCCCGAGGAACCGCTTGCCGTACAGCTCGATGCCCTCGACCTGGCTGACCGTGTGCAGCGAGCTGCCGTGGTTGCCCTTGGGGTCACCGGCGAGTTGGAGGTCGACGTGACCGAACGGCTCCAGCCGGGCGCCGAACTTGCTCATCGTGCGCCGGACCCCCCGGGCGACCGCCCGCAGCCGGCCGTGCCGGCGGGTGAGCAGCGTGATGATCCGGTCGGACTCGCCGAGCTTCTGCACGCGCAGCACCACCGCGTCGTCGCGGTAGAGCTGTCGGCGGTACCCGGCCATCGGACCATTCTCCCTCGGGGTGTGAAATCAGGGTTGGTTCGGGGTGGACGCGCGGACGAACCCCGATGCGCCCGGCTCGTCACCGGCCGTAGCGTGCTCGCCATGGCACTGCACGAGACCACCGCCGCCCGTCGTCGCCACGCCACCGCGCCCGTCGCGTTGGGGCTGGCCACCGCCCTCATCCTGCTCGCCGGGTGCGACAACCTGTCCTTCCGCCGGCTCGACTACGACAACACCGAGGCGGTGAAGATCAGCACCATCCGGGTGCAGGGGGGCTCCGGAGACGTGATCGTCCGAGGCGGCGGCACGGCGGGCGAGGCACGGATCAAGCGGGTCGTGCGCTATCAGGGCGGCGAACCCAAGGCCCGGTACGAGATCAAGGACAGCGAGTTGGTGCTGGACACCGACTGCGGCGACCGGTGCAGCGTCTCGTACGAGGTGACCGTCCCCGAGGGCGTGACCGTGCAGGGCGAGAGCGGCTCGGGTGACGTCGAGCTGACCAGGGTTGGCGCGGTGAAGCTGCGACTGGGCTCGGGCGACGTGCGGATCAGCGACGTCGCCGGTGCGATCGACGTGGAGACCGGCTCCGGCAACATCGAGCTGAGCGAGGCCCGTTCGGCCGTACGACTGCGCGCCGGCTCCGGCGACATCACGGCTCGCCGCGTGGGCGGAACGACGGACGCCGAGGCCGGCTCCGGCAACGTCGTCGTCGAGCTGGAGACCGCCGCCTCGGCGCGTCTGCACGCCTCCAGCGGGGACGTCTCGCTGGTGGTGCCGGCCGGCAGTTACCGGGTCCGCTCCAACACCGGCTCCGGCGACGCCCGGATCACCGTCGCCGACGACCCGGCCGCCTCCCTGGTGCTCGACGGCTCGGCCGGCAGCGGCGACGTGTCGATCAGCCAGCGTTGATCTCGACGGTCGCCGCCGCACCGGACACCCGCTGCGCCGGTACGGCCGCCCGTCCGACGGTCTCGCCGACTCCGAGACGACCCGCCGGGCCACCGTCGGAGGGGGCCGGCGGGACGGTCGGGCGGGGCGGCCCGCCCGGGATCAGCTCCGGGCGGCGACGGGCGGCGACGTCCTCGACCCAGCCGACGGCCAGGGTGACCAGACCGACAAGCGCGAAGACCAGCAGCACCCGGACAGCCAGCCCCACCGGGTCCTGGTGCGACCAGCCGACCACGTCGACCAGCGGGGTGAGCGCCACCACGAACGGCATGTGCCAGAGATAGATGGTGAGCGCCCGCCGGTTGAACACGGTCACCACCCGTTCGGCCAGCCGGCTGCGCTCCAGCCAGGCCACCCCGGCCGGCGCCCGACCCAGCACGACCAGGATGAACGCGGCCGACCAGAGCGCGTTGCCGAGGTGGTTGTCGTTGAGGTCGTACCCGCGCGGGCCGGGATGCGTGACGATCCAGGCCCCGCCGACGACCGCGAGGCCCAGCGACAGCGGGTACAGCACCCGGCCGGTGAGTCGACGCAGCATCCCGGCGTGGTGGGCGAAGCCGAGCAGCCACGCGCCGAAGTACAGGCCGAACTCGCGCACCACCGGCGGCGCCGGGTAGATCCCCACCTCGATCGTCACCAGCACCACGTACGGGGCGAGCAGGGTGGGCAGCGGGGCCCGCCGGAACAGCCAGAGCGCGACCGGCGAGGCGAGCACGAACCACAGGTAGTCCCGCAGGTACCAGATGATGCTCAGCGCCAGGGCGCCCCAGTTGTTCGCCGGCGGGTCGGTGATCGGGAACAGCCACAGCAGCACCCGGGGCGACAGCGCCAGCCCGGTGAGCAGCATGGCCGGCACGAAGACGGCCGCCAGCACCCACAGCGACGGCAACAGCCGGCGCAACCGGCGGCCGACCGCCACCGGGCCGGACCGCGCGAGCGAGGCGGCCATCAACGAGCCGGCCAGCGCGAACATCACCGACATGGCGGGGAAGACGAGGGTGAGGGTCGCCCAGCCGGTGACGTGGTAGACGACCACCCGGACGATGGCGAGGAAACGGAGCAGATCGAGGTATCTGTTGCGCATCAGCCTGCATCTGGATCGGGGACGCGGTGCTTTCTCCCCTACCCTTCGCGGCCCGCGCGCCAAACGACGCCGACCCCGGCCGATCGTGAGGCTGCCCATGGGGCCGACCGGAAACGATCAGGCCGACCGGCACCCGCCCCTCAGCAGGGCCGCCGGATGACGCTCAGAAGCCCAGCTTGCGCAACTGCCTCGGGTCGCGCTGCCAGTCCTTCGCGACCCGCACGTGCAGGTCGAGATAGACCCGGCTGCCCAGCAGCTCCTCGATCTGCCGGCGGGCGTTCGTGCCGACCTCCTTGAGCCGGCTCGCCTTGTGACCGAGGACGATGGCCTTCTGGCTGGGCCGTTCCACGTACAGGTCGGCGTAGATCTTCATGACCTGACCCTCGGGGATCATCTCCTCGACCACCACGGCGATGGAGTGTGGCAGCTCGTCGCGGACGCCCTCCAGGGCCGCCTCCCGGATCAGCTCGGCGACCATCACCTGCTCCGGGTCGTCGGTCAGCATGTCGTCCGGGTAGAGCTGGGGCGACGGCGGCAGGTATTTGGTCATCACGTCGACGAGCGTGTCCACCTGATGCCCCGAGACGGCGCTCACCGGCACGATCTCGGCGAACTCGCCCAGCTCGCTGACCGCGAGCAACTGCTCGGCCAGCCGGCGCTTGTCCACCAGGTCGGTCTTGGTGACCACCGCCAGCACCGTCGCCTTCAGCTCGGCCAGCTCGCCGGTGATGAACCGGTCGCCGCGCCCCACCGGCTCGTCCGCCGGGATGCACAGGCCGATCACGTCGACCTCGGTCCAGGTCGAGCGGACCAGGTCGTTGAGGCGCTCACCGAGCAGCGTACGGGGGCGGTGCAGACCCGGCGTGTCCACCAGAACCAGCTGCGACTCCGGACGGTGCAGCACCGCCCGGATGACGTGCCGGGTGGTCTGCGGCTTGTTCGAGGTGATCGCGATCTTGGTGCCGACGATGGCGTTCGTCAGGGTGGACTTGCCGGCGTTGGGCCGGCCCACGAAGCAGCCGAACCCGGCCCGGTACGGACGCGGCTCCGGATCCCGGACGGGGCTCACTGGGTCACCGTGCCGAGCACGGTGCCGTCCGGGGCGGCCACGTGGATCGGCGCGTCCACGGCGAGGTCGCGTACCGCGGCGTGCCCGGCGCCGTCAAGCGTCGACGCCTCGGTCACCACCACCGCCGCCTCCAACCGGCCCGCACCGGCGGCCACGGCAGAGGCCACCGCCAACTGCAGGGCCGTGAGAGTCAGCGAGGGCAGCGCGACGCTGGCCGCCGCGTACGTCCGGCCGTCGGAGTCCCGGACCGCGGCCCCCTCCACGGCACCGACCCGCCCGCGGGCGCCCCGGGCCAGGACGACGAGCTTGCCGTCCTCGGCGCTCAGCGGTCCCGGCGCGGTGGGGGTGGGCCGGGCGGCGGGCGCGGCGGGTGTCTCAGGCATCGGCGGCTTGCCTCTCCTCGTCTCGGTAATGATCCGGGTCGTCCCCGGGGCCGGCATGGTCGCCGCGCCCGGTGCTGTCCTGCTCGTCGCCCGACTCCACCCTGCTGACCAGGACGGTGTCGATCCGGTTGCGCCGGCCCGTGGTGCCCTCGGCGACCAGCCGGAGGCCGGCCACCTCGGCCTGCGCTCCGGGGATCGGCACCCGTCCCAGCGACTGGGCGAGCAGGCCACCGACCGTCTCCACCTCGTCGGTGGGCAGATCGGCGCCGAACATCTCGCCCAGGTTCTCCACCGGCAGGCGGGCGGTCACCCGCACCGAGGAGTCCGCGAGGCGTTCGACCGGCGGGCGTTCGACATCGTACTCGTCGGTGATCTCACCGACGATTTCCTCCAGGATGTCCTCGATGGTGACCAGACCACCGGTGCCGCCGTACTCGTCGACCACGATGACCAGGTGGTTGCGGGCCGCCTGCATCTCCGACAGCAGATCGTCGACCGGCTTGGACTCCGGGACGAAGGTGGCCGGGCGCATCAGCTCGGCCACTGGCAACTGCTCGGCGTCCGGGTCGCCGCCCCGCGACCGCCGGATCAGGTCCTTGAGGTAGAGCACCCCGAGCACGTCGTCGACGCTCTCCCCGATCACCGGAATGCGGGAGAAACCCGACCGCAGGAAGAGCACCAACGCCTGGGCGAGGGTCTTGCCCTCCTCGATCCACACCATCTCGGTACGCGGGACCATCACCTCGCGGGCGATGGTGTCGCCGAGCGCGAAGACCGAATGGATCATCTGACGCTCGCCGTGCTCCACGACGCCGCGCTGCTCGGCCAGGTCCACCAGCTCACGCAGCTCCACCTGGCTGGCGAACGGCCCCTCCCGGAAGCCGCGCCCCGGGGTGACCGCGTTGCCGATCAGGATGAGCAGCGACGCGAGGGGGTTGAGCGCGCGGCCCAGCCAGCGGACCAGCGGCGCGACCGCCCGGCCCACCGCGTACGCGTGCTGCCGGCCGATGGTGCGCGGCGCGACACCGACCACCACGAAGCTGACCACGGTCATCGCGCCGGCGGTGACCAGCGCGGCACGCCAGCCGGCGCCGAAGCTGTCCACCGCGACCAACGCCACCAGCGTGGTGGCGGTCAGCTCGGCGAGCAGCCGCAGCAACAGCAGCAGATTGAGGTGCCGGACGACGTCCGAGGCCACGACCTGGAGGGTCCGGGCGCCGCGCACGCCGTCCCGGGCCAGCTCGGCGGCCCGGGCCGGCGAGACCGCGGCGAGCGCCGCCTCGGTCATGGCGATCACACCGCCCAGCACCACCAGGCCCGCCGCGAAGACGATCAGTTGCAGGTCGGGAAGGCCGGCCGTGGGGCCGACCGCGAGTAACGAAGGAGTGGACATCACTGGGTGCGGGTCGACCGCCAGCTCGCCAGCAGTCGAGCCTGCAGAGCGAACATCTCGCGCTCCTCCTCCGGCTCGGCGTGGTCGTAGCCGAGCAGGTGCAGCACCCCGTGAACGGTGAGCAGGTGCAGCTCGTCGGCTGAGGCGTGCCCGGCGGTCGCCGCCTGCTTGGCCGCGACCTCGGGGCAGAGCACGATGTCACCGAGCAGGGCCGGCTCGCCGCCGGCGGGGGCGCTCTCGCCCGGACCGTGGTCGACGCTTCCCTCGTCCATCGGGAAGGCGAGCACGTCGGTCGGGCCGTCCCCACCCATCCAGCGGTGGTTCAGCTCGGTCATGTAGTCGATGTCGACCAGCAGCACGGAGAGCTCGGCGAGGGGGTTGACCCCCATCTCGTCGAGGGCGTGCCGGGCGACGGCGAGCACGGCGTCGGTGTCGACCTCGACACCGGACTCGTTGGCGATCTCGATGGACAACTGCTTTCCTCTGCTTTAGCGGCGGCGGCCGGACCGGCCGCCCTGGGCGGGTCGCCCGGGAACGGCGTGGACGCCCTGCGCCTGCTGGGTCTCCCGCTCGGCGTCCCAGCGGGCGTACGCGTCGACGATTTCCCCGACCAGCCGGTGGCGAACCACGTCGGAGCTGGACAACT
Source organism: Micromonospora sp. NPDC049580 (assembly GCF_040675595.1). Lineage (NCBI taxonomy): Bacteria > Bacillati > Actinomycetota > Actinomycetes > Micromonosporales > Micromonosporaceae > Micromonospora > Micromonospora sp. NPDC049580. The sequence goes on along the minus strand of NZ_JBFAPG010000114.1, from coordinate 6,868 downwards.
GGGAGAAGTGCACGTCGTCGACGTTCTCCAGGATCTCCCGGACCACCCGCAGGCCGCTGCTCGTCCCGCCGGGAAGGTCCACCTGGGTGATGTCACCCGTCACGACGATCTTGGAGTTGAAGCCGAGTCGGGTGAGGAACATCTTCATCTGCTCGGGCGTCGTGTTCTGCGCCTCGTCCAAGATGATGAACGCGTCATTCAACGTCCTGCCCCGCATGTACGCCAGGGGCGCGACCTCGATCGTCCCGGCGGCCATCAGCTTCGGGATCGACTCCGGGTCGAGCATGTCGTGCAGCGCGTCGTAGAGCGGGCGCAGGTACGGGTCGATCTTCTCGTTGAGCGTGCCGGGCAGGAAGCCCAGCCGCTCCCCCGCCTCGACCGCCGGTCGGGTCAGGATGATGCGGTTGACCTGCTTGGCCTGGAGCGCCTGGACGGCCTTCGCCATCGCCAGGTAGGTCTTGCCGGTGCCGGCCGGGCCGATGCCGAAGACGATGGTGTTCGAGTCGATCGCGTCGACGTACCGCTTCTGCCCGAGCGTCTTGGGGCGGATGGTGCGCCCGCGACGGGAGAGGATGTCGAGGGTCAGGACCTCGGCGGGCCGCTCGGCGCTGCCCTGCTCGAGCATGCCGACGGTACGCCGGACGGCGTCAGTGGTCAGGGTCTCGCCTTTCTCGATGAGTTCGAGCAGCTCACTGAAGACCCGCTCGGCGAGGGCGTTGTCCGCGGGGGCGCCGGTGATCGTGATCTCGTTGCCCCGGACGTGCACGTCACTGGCGACCGAGCGTTCGACGAGTCGCAGGATCTCGTCGCCCGCGCCGAGCAGATTGACCATGATCTTGGAGTCGGGCACGGTGATCCTGGTCTGCACCCGGGGCGGGCCGGGAGGTGGGGTGCCGGTCATAGGTCGGGCCGAAGGGCCCTGCGCACCTGCTCTCGATCTCGGCGCCGGCCCTGCTGGCACGGCGTGCGGACGTTACACCCATCGTATCGGGTCAACGCGGGCCGCATCGCGCCCATTTCCGCTGGCCGCGATCAACTCCCGGCCCGGAAGTCGTACCGGTCGAAGGTCTCCTGGTGGCGGGTGAACCGGTAGGTCGCCCAGTGCATCCGGACCACCGTCTGAGCTTCGTCCCGGGTCAGCCGCAGCAGCTCGCCGACCTCCCGGCCGGAGACGGTCCGGAACACGTCCGGCCGGTCCGGCAGCGGTGCGAAGACCGCCGGGGGGCGGCCGGCCGCATCCCCGCCCCCGCGCGCCCGCAGGGCGCCGTCGTGCCAGGAGAAGACGTACTCGAAACCCTCGCCCCACCAGCGGCCGAGCACCCCCCGCAGGGCCGCCGGAGCGGGTGCGCCGGGCGTCCACGGCTCGATGTCGGCGGGATCGTGCTCGACCGCCTCGGTGAGCAGCCGGTGCGGCAGTTCGAGCAACTCGGCCGCTGTGCCGGACGAGCCGAGCACCGCGGCGCCCATCGCGCCGGCCGTGCCGTCGCCACCCCGCCGGCCGTACACGCCGGCCAGGAAGCCGGGCATCGCCCCGTCGTGCCCCACGTGCACCACCCGCTCGCCCTGCGGGACGAGGATCAGGCCGAGCCCGAAGCCGGCGCCCCAGAGCGTCTCGTCGGTCGTGGTCAACGGCCAGCGCATCTCGTCCAGGGTGCCCGGGGCGAGCACCGCTCCGGCCGGGTCGAGCGCCGCCGGGTCGGCGAGGAACGCCGCCCAGCGGGCCATGTCGGTCGCGGTGCTCCAGAGCTGGGCGGCCGGGCCCACCGCGCCGAAGTCGGTCGGCGGCTCCGGGTGCGCCTCGTCGGAGTACGCGTCGACCAGGTAGCCGGTGGCCGCCGAGGGCCGAGGGGTCACGGTCGTGTCGGTCAGCCCCAGCGGCGTCAGCACCCGCTCGGCGAGCACCTCCGCCCAGCTGCCCCCGCGCAGCCGACCGACCAGCAGGCCGAGCACGGCGAGGCCCAGGTTGGAGTAGTGGAAACGCCGGCCGGTGGGCAACACCCGCTCGGCGCGGTCCAGCCCGGCCACCAACTGCTCGGCGTTCGGCGCGTTCAGGGTGTCCCAGACGTCACCGAACGGCTCGCGTTGCAGTCCGCCGGTGTGCGACAGCAGCCGGCGCACGGTCAGCCCGCCGTGTGCGGGAAGGTCCAGGTGCCGGCCCACCGGGTCGTCCAGGTCCAGCAGCCCGTCGTCGCGGCACTGGAGGGTGAGCACCGCCGTGAAGGTCTTGGTGACCGAGCCGATCCGGAACTGGGTGCCCGGACCCAAGGGGCTGTCGGTGCCGGTGCCCCCGACAGTGCAGCTCCACAGCGGTCGGTCGGCCCGGTGCAGCGCCGCCGACACCGCCGGCACCCGGGCATCGGCCTGCACCCGGCGGACCAGCCGGCCCAACCGGTCGTGCGCGTACGGGCCGGCCGTCACGCCAGGTCCCGGGCGAGCATCGGGCCGAGCGGCGCGCCACCGAGCAGGTGCGCGTGCGCGTGGAACACCTCCTGCCCGCCGTACACCCCGGTGTTGAACATCAGCCGGAACCCGTCGCCGAGCAGCCCCTCGTCATCGGCCACCGCGGCGGCCGTGGCGAGCACCGCACCGGCCAGCGCCGGGTCACCCTCGGCGAGCGTGGCGACGTCGGCGTAGTGCTCCTTCGGAATGACCAGGACGTGCACCGGGGCCTTCGGGTCGATGTCGCGGAAGGCGAGCGTGGTGGCGGTCTCCCGGACCACGGTGGCCGGAATCTCCCCGGCGACGATGCGGCAGAACAGGCAGTCGGATCCCATCGGGGCAGTGTAAGGACGCGGGGCACGGCTGAGGCAGGATGGCCGGCATGACGGATCGGGCGGTACTGGTGACCGGTTCCTCGCGCGGCATCGGCCGCGCGGTGGTGGAGGCGTTCGCCGCCAGCGGCGACCGGGTGGCCATCCACCACCGCGACTCCGGCGACGCGGCCGAGGAGCTGCGCGCGGGCCTGCCCGGCTCGGGGCACGTGGTGGTCCGCGCCGACCTCACCGACCCGGACGCCGTCCGGGCCATGGTCGACCGGGCCGCCGAACTGCTCGGCGGGCTGGACGTGCTGGTCAACAACGCCGGGACGTACGGCGACCGGGACGACCCGCACCCGATCTTCGGCGCCTCCTACGAGCAGTGGCAGCAGCGCTGGCGGCAGGTGGTGGAGACCAACCTGACCGGCGCCGGCAACGTCATCTGGTGCGCCGCCCAGCACCTGCGCGAGCGTGGCGGCCGGATCGTCAACGTGTCGTCCCGGGGCGCGTTCCGCGGCGAGCCGCACCAGCCGGCGTACGGGGCCAGCAAGGCGGGGCTCAACGCGCTGGGCCAGTCCCTCGCCGTGGCCCTCGCGCCGTACGGCATCACGGTCGCCACCGTCGCGCCGGGCTTCGTGGCGACCGACATGGTCACCGAGTACCTGAGCGGTGCGGAGGGCGCGGCGATCCGGGCGCAGAGCCCGTTCGACCGGGTGGCCCGGCCGGAGGAGATCGCCGCCGCGGTGCACTGGCTGGCGTCCCCCGAGGCCGAGTGGGCCTCCGGCACGATCGTCGACCTCAACGGCGCCTCCTACCTGCGCACCTGACCACCCGCCAGCCCGCGCCGCCACCGGCCAGGGCCTCCCGCCTGCTCATCACGTCCTTTGCTCTGCTTCAACCACCGCAACACTCAACGGCCGAAACTGTTGCCTCAGTTGAAGCAGAGCAAAGGACGCGGACAAGGTGGGATGCCTGGGTCGGGGCACGAGTCACCACAGCTACACGAGTCACCACAGCTAGCGGTGGGACTACCAGCGGCCGAGGCGGGTGGCGAGCACGCTGAGCGCGGCCATGCCGGCCGTGGAGGTCCGCAGCACCTCCGGCCCGAGGCGTACCGGCCGGCCGCCGGCCTCGCGGAAGGCGGTCAACTCGGCCGGAGCGATGCCGCCCTCGGGGCCGACGACCAGGACGATCTCGCCGATGGAGGGCAGGTCGGCGGTGGTGAGCCGCTCCTCGGCCTCCTCGTGCAGGACGAACCCGGCGGCGGCGCCGGCGATGCGGCGGGCGACCGTCGCGGTGGACTCGTCCGGCGCGCCGGCCACCACCGGCAGCCAGGGCCGGCGGGCCTGCTTCGCCGCCTCGCGGGCGGTGGCGACCCACTTCTCGCGGGCCCGTACGCCCCGGTCGCCGCGCCACTGGGCCACCGAGCGCGACGCCGCCCAGGGCACGATCTCGTCCACCCCGACCTCGGTCATCGCCTGCACGGCCAGCTCGCCCCGGTCACCCTTGGCGATGCCCTGCACGGTGACGATCCGGGGTACGGGCGCGTCCGCGTACCCCCGGGAGGTGACGGCGACCTCCAGGCTGCCCCGGCCGACGGCGGTGACCACGGCGGCGGCCGTGCCGCCCCGCCCGTCGGCGAGCAGCAGCTCCTCGCCGACGCGCAGCCGTTGCACGGTGGCGGCGTGGTGCCCCTCGGGGCCGTCGAGGGTCAGCGCGTCGCCGGTGGGCAGCGCGTCGACCAGGAAGAGCGGCGCGGACACGTCAGGCGTGGCCGTTGAACGCGTCGCGCATCCGGGAGAAGAAGCCGCCCTGCTTGGTCAGCTCGGCGACCTCCTCACCCCGGGTCTTGGCGAAGTCGCGCAGCATCTTCTCCTGGTCGGGGTCGAGCTTGGTGGGCGTCCGGACGTCGAGGTGCACGTAGAGGTCACCCCGGCCGGTGCCGCGCAGGTGCGGCACACCCCGGGCGCGTAGCCGCAGCGTGCTGGCCGGCTGGGTGCCGGCCTTGACGTCGACGGTCTCCTCGCTGTCCAGCGTCTTGATGGTGAGCCGGGTGCCCAGCGCGGCGGCGGTCATCGGCACGGTGACCCGGCAGTGCAGGTCGTCGCCCTTGCGGGAGTAGACGTCGTGCGGCCTCTCGTGGATCTCCACGTAGAGGTCACCGGCGGTGCCGCCGCCCGGGCCGACCTCGCCCTGCTGGGCCAGCCGGATCCGCATGCCGTCCTCGACACCGGCCGGGATCTTGACGGTGAGCGAACGGCGGGTGCGCACCCGGCCGTCGCCGGCACAGGTGGGGCAGGGGTGCGGGATGGTCGTGCCGTAGCCCTGGCAGACGGTGCACGGCCGGGCGGAGACCACCTGGCCGAGGAAGGTGCGCTGCACCGACTGCACCTCGCCCCGACCGCCGCACGCCTCGCAGGTGGCCAGGTGTGTGCCGGCCGCCGTGCCGGCGCCCGAGCAGGTGGTGCAGAGCACCGCGGTGTCGACGGTGATCGGGGCCTCGACGCCGAACGCCGTCTCGTGCAGGTCGAGTTCGAGCCGCAGGATCGCGTCGGCGCCCGGCCGGGTCCGCGGCCGTGGGCCACGGGCGCCACCTGCCGCGCCGCCGAAGAACGCGTCCATGATGTCCTGGAAGCCGACGAACGGGCCGGCTCCGCCCGGGCCACCCGGGCCGCCCGCGCCGCCGCCTCCCGGGGCGAGCGGGTCGCCACCCAGGTCGACGATCTGCCGCTTGCGGTCGTCCGAGAGGACCTCGTACGCGGCGTTGATGTCCTTGAACTTCTCCTGGGCCTCCGGGTCCGGATTGACGTCCGGGTGGAACTGGCGTGCCAGCTTGCGGTAGGCGCGCTTGATCTCGTCATCGGAGGCTTCCCGGCTGACACCGAGGATGCCGTAGTAGTCCCTGGCCACTGCGTTCCGTGTCCTCATGTTCGTCTCGCGTTACGCCGACCGGCGGCCGCAGCCGGCCGTCGGCCCTGACTGGTCAGTTCTGGGCCAGCAGCTCGCCCACGTAGCGTGCCACGGCGCGCACCGTGGCGATGGTGCCGGGGTAGTCCATGCGGGTGGGCCCCAACACGCCGAGGCCGCCCACGATGGTGGCACCCGGGCCGTACCCGGTGCTGACCACCGAGGCGGCGCGCAGGTTGTCGAACTCGTTCTCGTCGCCGATCAGGACCCGGGTCGTGCTGGGCTCGGTCTCGCCGATGAGCTTGAGCAGCACGACCTCCTCCTCCAGCGCCTCCAGGATGGGTCGCAGCGAGCCCTGGAAGTCGAGCAGGCCGCCCCGGGTGAGGTTGGCGGTGCCGGCCAGGGCGATGCGTTCCTCGTGCCGCTCGACAAGCGTCTCCAGCAGGACGGTGGAGAGGGTGGTCATCGCCGGACGCAGCTCGGCCGGCGCCTCCTCGACCAGCGCCTGCACCAGCGGCGGGGTCTCGGACAGCCGGGCGCCGGCGAGCTTCTCGTTGACGAGCCGGCGCAGGTCGGTGACGTCGTCGGCGGGGACCGGGCCGGGCAGCTCCACCAGCCGCTGCTCGACCCGCCCGGTGTCGGCGATCATGACGAGCATCAGCCGGGTGGTGGAGATCGGCACCAGCTCCAGGTGCCGCACCGAGGAGCGGGCCAGGCTCGGGTACTGCACGACGGCCACCTGCCGGGTGAGCTGGGCGAGCAGGCGTACGGTGCGGTGCACCACGTCGTCGAGATCGACCGCGCCGACGAGGAAGCGCTCGATGGCCCGACGTTCGGCGGGACTGAGCGGCTTGACCCGGGACAGCCGGTCGACGAAGAGGCGGTAGCCGCGGTCGGTGGGCACCCGGCCGGCACTGGTGTGCGGCTGCCGGATGTAGCCCTCCTCCTCCAGCACGGCCATGTCGTTGCGGACCGTCGCCGGGGAGACCCCGAGCTGGTGGCGCTCGACCAGCGCCTTGCTGCCGACCGGCTCCTGGGTGGAGACGTAGTCCTCGACGATGGCGCGGAGCACGGCGAGCTTGCGGTCGTCCAGACCCATCCTCCGCACCTCCTGTCGCACGTCGGCCGGCGGCCCACCCGGGGCCGACGGCCGTCCTGGCACTCGACTGTAACGAGTGCCAGTCTACGTCGGCACCCCCGCCGAC